>JANPEN010000418.1:0-4868 GCA_031422955.1 Acidimicrobiia bacterium | reverse complement strand
CGTGGGCGCGCACCGGCGGCCAAGCCGTCGGTCCCGCGCTGATGGCCGAAGCCAAGGCGGTGACCAAGCTCGCGGGCACGCCCGCCGCGCGCAACCTGATCCGCGTGTTCTTCCTGATGGAACGGCTCAAGGGCCTGGGCGGGACGGGCCATCACCCCCGCGGCGGGGGCCCCACCCAGCCCACCCAGCCCGCCCAAGTCGTTCGGCCTATGGGTGACCCACTGGCTGGTGGCTCGCACCACCAGCCGATCCTGTTGGTGCAAGGTGGCCTCCACCACCATGCTGCGGCGGCCCGGTTTGACCACCCAGGCGGCAGTGACCAAGGGCCCGAGCGGCACCATGGAACGGATCTCCACGGTGAATCGGGCCAGCGCCAGGGTCGGATCCGCTACCGCTCGTTCCAGCGCCCAGCCCGCTGCTGCGCACACCGCGCTGCCGTGGAGAAACCCATGGTCGGCCCAGGGACCTCGGCACAACAAGGTCGGATGCAACACCTCGCCCTCGCGCTCGAATAAGGCCCCGCTGCCCATGACAGAACTCAGCCGTGCACTCCGCCGTCGACCACGAACTCTTGGCCAGTGACGTAGCCGGCCCCGGCCGAGCACAGGAAGGCCACCATGTTGGCAATGTCCTCGGGGCGACCCAGACGGCCGGTAGGCACCCGGCGGACCAACTTACCTTTGCCCTCATCGTCGAAACCGCCTTGATCCAACATGTCCGTTTCGATGAAGCCAGGGTGAACGGAATTGACCCGAATACCGTGGCGGCCCAGTTCTTTGGCGGCGATCTTGGTCATGCCCCGCACCGCCCACTTGGATGCCCCGTAGGCCATGGATCCGAACATGCCTTCCAACCCCGCGATGGAGCTTATGTTGACGATGGAGCCGCCGTTGCCGGCTTCGATCATGGCCTTGGCCCCGGCTCGCATACCGAAAAACACCCCCGTCTGATTGATGGCAATGGTGCGGTCCCAGTCCGAGGTGGCCACGTTGACCAAGCGGCCCATGGCGGCGACGCCCGCGTTGTTGACCACGATGTCGAGGCGCCCGTGGCGGGCGATGATGTCCGCCACCACCCGGTCCCAGTCCCCCTCGCTGGTGACATCAAGGTGGGCATATTCCGCCCCCTCGATGCTGCCGGCGGTGCGTTCGCCCTCTTCGTCGAGCACGTCGGCCAAGATCACCTTGGCGCCTTGGGAGGCCAGCAGCCGGCCTTCGGCGGCGCCTTGGCCCCGGCCTCGGCCACCGCCGCTGATCAAGGCCACCTGGCCGGTCAGCTCTGATTGCGTCGTCATGTTCGTTATCCCCACGCGGTCAGGACCGCGCCAAACGCGGCGGGTCAGCAAGCGTGCCGGTCAGTACGGCATCCGCCGCATTTCTAGCCGACGGGGGCGGCGCCCGGCCCGTTCGCGCCGGCCTCGGGCCCGTTCATGCCGGCCTTCGGGCGGCCACCGGTGCGTACGGGTTAGGGAAAGCGAACAGCCCCCGCCGCGGGGCTGTTCGGATTGTCGAGGGTTCGCAGTGCTCAAAGGGGGTGAGCGCCGCCATTGTGCCACGAGGGTCCCCGTCCCCCAGTTCAGCGGCCACTACCAGGGTCGCGTACTTGGCCGGGTCCACCGCCGCAGTCAGAGCCACTCGGCTTGACCGCACATCCCGTCTGACCGCCGTGGCTGCGCCGGCGCCGGAGCGATCCAGGAAAAAAGCGTCGTTGTGGACATTGTTGTTTTTTGCCGATGTACTGATCGCTTGGCGGTCACAGAAGTATAGTAAAAACGTTCAGCAGTGTACGAAACCCGGAGAAACGCGACCCGCTCGCTCAGCCGAGCACGCTTTAGCCGGCGCGCGCCGCCAGCTTGGCGTGCAACCGTTCCGCGGCGGCCAGCGTGGCGGCGCGATCCTCCTCCAGTAGCCAGCCCTGAGCGATCAACTCGTCGGCCGCTTTACCCAACTCAACCAGGTAGGCGTCGAGCGCGGGTAGGGGATGGGGATAAGGAAACATCGAGCCGGCCATGTCCAGCGGTTGGCCAGGCCCACCGATGCTGGGCCCCCGCACATTCCAGCCAGCCTGGGCGCCGAGCGGTTCGGCGACCTCCGGTAGACGAATGCCGGCCACCTCGTTGAGATCGGGACCCAGCGCGGCCACCACCGGGCAGGTGCCGATCAAGCGGTCCACCGCCGGCACGTTCACCCCCAACTCGCTGACCGCCATCGCCGCCAACACCTCGGCCCGATCCGCAGCAGTGCCGTTGCGCCAGCGCGGCACCAGGGAGGGCGGCGGTTCCACGCCCTCGCTCACCCACTGGTCCAACCGCAGCAGGCTGGATCGCAACAACGGCGCATGGTTCACGGTATTGAGGTGGTTGGCGGCCTCCACCTCAGGCATGGGGTAGGGCCGGTTGCTCAACGTGGCCAGGCCGGGGAAGTGCTGGGTGCCGGCCATGAGGTAGCAGCGCACCTCCGGCGGGGGTTCTTCTTCGCCGTGGACCAGGTAGGCGTCGGAACGCCAATACTCCGAAGCGGAGTCGATGTGCACGACGCGGGGCACCCCGCCTCGTTGGCGCTGGGTCCCCAACAAGGCTTGGTAGGTGTAGGGCGGGTCCGCGGTCGGGCTGTGGGCCAGGTACTGGGCCGACGGTTGGGCGCCGCGCACGTTGAAGTCGCCTCGGCGGGCCCCGGCCACCTGCACCTGCAGACCGTCGAAGACCGTCTGGTCGTCTTCGTCCAGGTTGAACCCGCCCCACAGGAACTCCCGCAGAAACCGTCCGGTCTGGGACACTCCTGCCCCGTACACGTGGTTGATGCCAGGTTCGTGGCGTCGAAGGTAGGCCATGGTGTCGCGCACGGCGACCAAACCTGTTCCCGCCACCGGACATACCGCAGTGGTGTAGGTGACCGAGTAGACCCGCCCCGGTTCGAATCCGCTCGGGTACTCGATGTGGGTCTCGTCGACGAATCGCCAGCTGTCTCGGGCCAGTGGTTGGGCGGGGCCGCCCAGGTAGTCGGCCACGCTCAGGAGGGCGTCGACCTGGTGCAGATCGGCCACCGGGTAGGCCCAGTGCTGAGCGTCCATATGGCGGGGGTCGGGGTGCCAGGGCCAATGGGCCAGCCGCTCACGGGTACGGGCCAAGTTGGGTTGGAACTGCACGGTGATGGCGGTGGTCGCTCCCGTCGCCCGTGGCGCCTCCATGCCGATCAAGTCCGGGCCGCGCTCCACGTCGAACTGCCAACCCAACAGGGCAATGGTCCAACCCCTTCGCAACAAGAAGCCGTTGCCTTCTTCGATGTCGGGGCCCAACGTGGGCACAAAACCAGCCGGAGGCACCGAGAACGGGAGCAGGGCGTTACGGCCCCGATTGGTCACCCACCCCAGCAGACGCCCGCTCGAACGCTTCGCTTCGATGGGACGCAGCACGATCACATCGGCCTCGAAACGCACCCGGCCTTCGGCGTCACGGGGAGCTAATTCCAAATCGACGACATTGACGTTGGCGTCATGATTGGGGTCAACGGCGAGCTGTACCACCGCGTCGATGCGTTCATATCCCTCGGCGTACGGTTGTCGACTGCGTTGTTCAAATCCCACTACACCCATGTGCGCGGATACTACCCGCTGGGCATACCCCGCGGTGTGTACCGGAGCAACCCAGGATCGGTGTTGCTCGTCGGGCGAGGGCGGTAACCTCACCAAGACCAGGGAGGTTCCTGACCGTGCCCACCGTGCCCACCGACGCCGAGGCAGCGAACTGTCCCGCGCTCGGGATGCAACAGCTGATTCGTCGCGACCAGCAGGCCTTGGCCTGTCCGTATCCCATCTTCGCCAGCATGCGGAGCGAAGCGCCGGTCAGCTACTGCGAGGAGCTGGGCGCCTGGGTGGTACTCAGCCACGCCGACGTGCGGGCCGTGCTCCACGACAACGAGCATTTCTCCTCACGCATGCCCACCGGGCCCCGAGCCCGCGGGGCGCAGCTGGCCGCCGCCTTGCGGGCCTTGGCCACCGAGCCGGAGATGGCCCCGCTGTTGGCCGCGCTGGCCGGGAGCGGGTCCGGCGCCCAGGTACTGCTCAACGCCGACCCGCCACTGCATCGCCGCCAGCGGGTGGCGGTAAACGGCGCTTTTCGCCCCAGCCGACTGCGGGCCCTCGAGCCCGTCATCGCCTCAGTGGCCAACCGGCTCCTGGCGACCCTGGTGGCCGATACCGGTAACGACCCCGGGCCCGGCGCCGGCCAATCGGTCGACATCGTGTCTTCCTTCGCGGTGGGCTTGCCTCTCCAGCTGATCGCCTACGCCTTGGGGGTGGCCGACGAGGACCTGGCCACCTTCAAACGGTGGTCGGACGATCTGGTCATGCCGATCGGCAACGACTCCCCCACGGTGGACCAGGTTCGTGACCACGTCCGTTCCACCGTGGACTTCGCCGACTACTTCTGGACCCTGGCCCTGCAGCGACGCCAACAGCCCAGCTCCGACCTGATCTCCGATGTGGCCAACGCCCGGATCCACGGTGAGCTGTTGAGCAGGGCTGAGGTGCTGGGCATGCTCCAGCAGTTCCTTGTCGCCGGCAACGAGACCACCACCAAGCTGCTTACCAACATGGTGTTGCAACTGGCGACCGATCCCGGTCTGCAGCAACGGGTACGGGCCCAACGCAGCCTCATCGACGGGCTGGTCGAGGAGGCGTTGCGCTTCGAGGCGCCGGTCTCCGGGCTCTTTCGCCAGGTGGTGCGGGAGGTGAGCGTCGGGGGCACGGTGCTCCCGGTGGGCGCCCACCTGTGGGTGCTTTACGCGGCGGCCAACCGCGACGGGGCGTTCTTTACCGATCCCGATCGTTTCGATGCGGACAGGGCCAACGCGGTCGAGCATCTGTCCTTC
>JANPEN010000417.1:0-5496 GCA_031422955.1 Acidimicrobiia bacterium | reverse complement strand
TTTCCTGGTGGCCAGCGGCCGGGTGGCCATTGCCAACCGCTCGTCGGACGGACGCGAATCGGTCATTGCCCTGATGGAGGCCGGTGATTAGTTCGGCGAGATGCCGCTGTTCGACGGTCTCGGCCGCTCCGCGGAGGCTCGGGCCCTGACCACCGCGGAGGTGGTGGCGCTGCCGTACGCGCCGATCACCGTGTTGTACGACGAGCGGCCCGACCTGCTGTGGGAGGTAGTCGGCATGCTGGCTCGCCGGTTGCGGGTGGCCGATGAAGCGCTGGCCGATTCGGTGTTCTTGGACGTGACCGGGCGCACCGCCAAACGGCTGTTGGAGATGGCCGGAGATGCCGATGAGTTCGTCCTGCCCGTCACCCAGGAGGAACTGGCCGGCATGGTCGGCGCCTCGCGGGAACGGGTCAACAAGGCCATCGCTAGCTTCATCCGCCTGGGTTGGATCGAGCAGGGGGACCGCAAATACCACATCACGGACCGGGAACAGTTGGGTCGCCGATCGCGCTGAGCCCTCACGTGTAACGATCGAGAATGGAGGACTCGGCCAACCGGGACAGGTTCTCCTTTACGGCCCTCGCCCGGGTCTCGCTCATGCCCGTAACCTCCGCCAGCTCCGAAGGGGTGACCCGGAGGATCTTTTGCAGGTTGCCGAGGTGGGCGACGATGGCGTCGGACAGCTCCTCGCCCAGCCGGGGAACCCGGGAGAGTAGACGGTAGCCACGCGGCTGCATGCTGGCGTCTGCCTCGAACGGAAGGCCGGCCAAACGCACGGCCCGAGCGACCAATCGCAGATCGAGCAGCTCGTCGGTGTCGAGGCGGCCCAGGGTGGTCAGCGCTTGCTCCACGCTCCAGGTCACCTCGGAGGAGGTGTAATCTCGTACCACCAGCTCCCGGTCGTCTTGGATGCCCCCCATCAGCTCCTCCAGTTGGAGATGGACCAGGCGGCCGTCTGCCCCCAGCTCGACGATCACGGCCTCGATCTCCTCGGCGATGCGTCGTACCGTCTCGGCCCGCTGCAGCACATGCAGTACATCTCGCTGGGTGACCAGGTCCTCGACCTCAAGGGCGGACAACGCCGCGGTGGTGGCGGTCAGGCGGTTGCGATACTGCTCGAGGGTCTGCAAACCCTGGTTGGCCCGCACCAGTAGCGGAGCGGTAGGCACGAGCGGCCGCTGTTCGTCCGCGACGTAGACGGTGATGGCGTCCCGGGACTCCGACACGGAGATGACCGGGACCCCGAGAGAACGGGCGACCCGCTCGGCGGTGCGGTGGCGCGTACCGGTCTCCACCGTGGCAATGGTCGGGTCCGGCACCAGGTGGACGTTGGCCCTGGCGATGCGGCTGCCGTCGGCGGCAAGGATGATGGCGCCGTCCATCTTGGCCACCTCATGCAGGCGTTGCGGGCTGAAACCGGCGTCGAGCAGGAACCCACCCGAACAGATGTCGAGCACGTCGGGACCATCACCGATAACGATCAGCGCGCCCTTGCCGGACTGACGGATACGGTCAAGGCCCTCGCGCAATGGCTGGCCCGGAGCGACGAAGGCCAAAGCAGCCAACATGGCGGCGCGGGGCGTGGTGGGCACGGGGACGAGTCTACCGAAGGCCCTGAGCCGCATTGGTGTGGGTGGCGCTCAACGGAGCACCGATTGATGTCTTTCAACCGCTAGGCCGCACTCGCGACGAGCCGGTCGGGCGCCATGCAGGCCTCCGGCCAGTAGCGCCTCCCCGATGGTGCGAACCCGGATGAGTTCCAGGCCTTCAACATCGGGAGAGGGCACCGGCACGATGGCCCGCCGGAAACCCGCCCTGGCCGCCTCGCCCAACCGGCGTTCCAAATGGCGCACGCTGCGCACCTCGCCGCCCAGGCCGACCTCGCCGCAGATCACCGTGTCCGGCGGCAGAGCCCGGTCGGCCAGGGAGGACACAATGGCGCAGGCCAAGGCCAAATCGGCCCCCGGGTCACTAACCCTGACCCCTCCGGCGGCCAAGCAGTAGACCTCGGCATCGAGCACAGGGATCTCCAGCACCCGCCCCAGCACCGCAAGCAGCAGCGAAACCCGGCTGGCGTCGACCCCTTCCACGGAGCGCCTGGCGGTTGCCCCCGCCCCCCGCACCACCAGGCTCTGCAGCTCGACCAGCAACGGGCGGCGCCCATCGACCATGGGAAACACCGTCGAGCCTGCTGCCCCCACCCGCCGGTCGGCCAGGAGCAGCCCGCTGCCGTCGGCCACGTCCATCAGCCCGGTCGCCGCCATCTCGAACAGGCCGAGCTCAGAGGTAGGCCCGAAGCGATGCTTCACCGCCCGCAGCAGCCGCAAGGCGTGATGACGATCACCTTCGAAGCTGAGCACGGTGTCGACCAGGTGTTCCAGCTGGCGGGGCCCGGCCAGCGAGCCGTCCTTCGTGACGTGCCCGACCAGTAACACCGCGCAGCGGTGGGCCCGAGCGGCGTCGACCAGACGAAGTGCTGACTCCCTCACTTGGGTGACGGATCCCGGGGTGGACGAAGCACTGGCGACCGCCACGGTCTGGATGGAGTCGACCACCAGGAGGTGAGGCTGCAGCCTGCCCAGCTCCTCGATGATGGCGTCGACGTCCGCCTCTCCCGAAAGCCACAGCTCCGCCGGTAATGGCCCCAGGCGCCGAGCCCGGCTCTGCACTTGGGCCGGGGACTCCTCGGCACTGACGTAGAGGGCCCGCCGATTCGCGCCGGCCGCCCCACTGGCCAGCTGCAAGGCGAGCGTGGACTTCCCGACCCCCGGTTCGCCGGCCAGCAGGGTGACGGAGCCGGCTACCAAACCGCCGTTGGTGACCCGATCGAACTCCGGCGAGCCGCTTGGAACGGCCAGCCGCGACTCCGCCACCACGTCGGCGATGGGTACGGCTGGTTCCCTGGCCCGCTGGCCGGGACCCGAACCCGCCCCCGCAGGCTGCAGCTCCTGCAGCGTGCCCCAGGCACCACACCCCTCGCACCGGCCGACCCACTTGGGGACGAGCAGCGCGCACTGGCCGCACCGATAACTTTCACCTCGACGTGTTCCCATCGCCGAGCACCGTACGCCGACCCTATGACAGTGAAGCTCCCGGAGCGCTGGGCGCCTCGACCGAACGGGTGCGCTCGGCGAAGGTGCGCAAAATCGGATGGTCGCTCTCGGGATCGTCAAGACCGGGGTTGTAGTGAACCGTGCGGTATCCGAGTCGCGAGGCGCTGTCGAGCAACGGCCGGCTGGCGGCAATGACCATGGTCTGGGCCGGAGCGACACCGGTGGCCCGCTCGGCTGCCTCGAGCAGCGCTGGATGAGGCACCCTTACCCCCACCTCGGCGCTGGAGATCCAGCTAGTGATCAGCCCATCCAGCTTGAAGCGCTGCCGGAACACCGAGGTCCATTCGGGGACGTCATCGCCGAGCGCGGCCACCCGCACACCCCGCTCTCGAGCCTGGGTGAGGAAGTCCACCACGTGGATGGTGAGCTCGAATCGGCGGGCGTAGGTGTCATCGAGCAGCATCGGATCCCCGGTCAGGCCCAACCCACCCCAAAAATCGGCGCCGGAGAGGCCCCCGACTGAGCGGGCCAGATACAGCTCGCCTACCTGTCGGGCCGACAACACGCAACCCCGCTCCCTGGCGAAGGCCATCAGCCCATCACCAAGCGGGTCCCTTCCGGCGACCAGGGCCCCGGTGGTCTCGATGACAATGAGACTCAAGCGAGCCGAGCCGTCGGCGATACCGGTCCCCTCCGGGGACGACACCCCCGCCGCGGCCGATGCCGCAACACCAGCCGCAGGTGCATAGGTCACCAGCGGGGATGGCTCAACCGGGCCGGCGTCTCCGAAGCGCCCGAAGGGAAGGGGCAAAGGATCCACGGCGCGACCCCCCCCGGGCAACTGGGCGGCTCGTGGCGCTCCCCGGCGCCGATCCAAGCGTCCATCCAGCAGGGCCTGACCGACGCGATAAAGCAACGCCGCCCCCCCGACCAGGGCCGCCACCAGGGCCGCCCAACGCCAGACCCGGGGAAGCAGGCGGCTACTGGACGAGCGAGCGCTCAGCTCGGTGATGGTGCCGTCCGCGAAGCTGGGGTTCCACACCACCGCCGCCCCCTCCTCGGCGCCGCGCACGGCCGAAGTGGATGCCACCCCTGCCTGCCTCTCGACGGGGCCGCTGCCGGCGGCGTCGTCGTCGGTGCCGTCGTCGGTGCCAGCCCTCCCGGAAGTAGGCACCGCCCCACCAGGCACCGCGGTGGAGGTCCTGGTGGAAACGGTGGTGGCGGCGGCCAACCCGGCCGAACCAATGGCGCCGTTGTTGGCGCCGAGGTCCCCTGGCAGATCAACCACAACGTTCAACTTGACCGCGGCTTCCAGCGTGGTACCGACCTGCTCGGCGATGATGGCGGCGGGTTGACCCAGAGGCTCGCCGGCGAAGGCGGCCGCCACCTGCTCGTCGCTGAAACTGGCGATGCCCTTGGACAGATCGACGGTGCCGCTGAACTGCCAGCTGCGCTCGGCGAAGCCGGAGCTGCGTTCGACCTTGAAGTTTCGGAACGGTCCATCCGGACCGGCCACCTCGTGGACCACCTCGGTCAGCTGGTCGAGCTGGGAGAACGGTTTAGAGGCCCGCATCCAGATGCGACCGTCCTGCTCCTGGGTCGGTCCCGACACCGTCCAACCAGCCTCGGTCAGATCCTCGACCGGGATCAGGTTGGGCGGTTTGGATTCGAACAGCACCGACTTGGCCGCCGCGTCCTGATCCATGGCCAAGGCCACGTAGACCGCGCCGCCGCCGTCATCGTCTACCTGTACCTCCAGGAAGGCCTCGGTCTGACAGCCTGCCAGTACCACGATGGCGCACGCCAGCATCAACAGGGTAAGGGCGCGTCGCACGCTGCAACGCTAGCTCGGCGCCTACGCGCCCCGAGGAAGCCTCCGCCCCGGGGGGACCAGCAATGCAAACGCGAACGTGCCCCCGACTTCAATGGCGGGGGCACGTTGAGCTTGCGGGCTCATGATTCAGCGAGGACAAGTGCGGCCGGAGCCACCTTGCTCTCAGGTATCGGCGGGACCAGTCTCGGCCAGCTCCAGAGGAGGCGGCTCGATGTTTTCCACCGAATGGAACACGATGTGGTTCTTGCCCGGATTCTCCGGATCGGGTTCGATGTCGACAAGGATCTTCTCGCCGGCCCGGAACTCTTTCCACAACAGCCGCTCCGACAGGGGATCCTCGACGTAGCGCTGAATGGCCCGCCGCAGGGGACGAGCACCGAGCGTGGGATCGTAACCGATGTCGCCCAAGTGAACCTTGGTCTGTTGGGTGAGCTCGATACCGATGCCCTGCGCTTCCAGCTGGCCGGCGACTCGCTTCATCATCAAGTCCACGATCTCGGTCACCTCAGGCTGGGACAGCTCGTGGAAGACGATGACCTCGTCAATGCGGTTGAGAAACTCAGGCCGGAAGTGCTGCTTGAGCGCCTCGTTGACCTTTTCCTTCATGCG
>JANPEN010000416.1:0-4737 GCA_031422955.1 Acidimicrobiia bacterium | reverse complement strand
CAAACGCGCCGCTGAGCGGAACCAGGGCGGCGCTAGCGCCGCAAAAAGACCTGGGCAACCCAGCTTGCACCAACGGTGGCGGCGCCAGGTCGGCGTGGGAGCGCCAGCGAGCCGCCGACACTCGGCGACCGACAGGGAGCCGAGCAACAAACACAGCAAAGATGCTTGAATGGGCGCCGGGTGCGCCCACCAGTTTGGGCTGCCCGAACGATAACGCCGACAACGCAAGGGGATGCTGTGAAGACTCGCGGTGCAGTGGTTTCGACGACACCAGGGAAGTGGGAGATCCTCGACATCGACTTCGAGGAGCCTCGCCAAGGAGAGCTGCAGCTTGACATGGTGGCCGCTGGCCTGTGCCACTCCGACGACCATTTCTGCACCGGGGACCTTCCTCCCGGGATTCTGCCCTTTGCCGGAGGCCATGAAGGGGCCGGCATCGTGTCCGCCATTGGTCCCAACACGCCGGGCTGGGCTATCGGGGACCACGTGGTGATGTCGTTCCTGCCTGGCTGCGGTCGTTGCCGCTGGTGCGCCTCCGGCCAGCAGAACCTGTGTGATCTCGGCGCCAACACGCTCACCGGGTGCCGGGAAGACGGTAGCTACCGGGGCAGCATCGGCGGAAAGCCCATCGGCCAGGCCGGGGGCATCTCCACCTTCAGCGAGCGCACGGTGGTCGATGTTGCCTCCTGCATCAAGGTGGACAAGGACATTCCCTTGGAGAAGGCCGTGCTGGTCGGCTGCGGCGTGGGCACCGGCTGGGGATCAGCGGTCAACTCCGCGGAGACCAAGCCCGGCCATACCACCATCGTCATGGGTATCGGCGGGATCGGCATCAACGCGGTGCAAGGCGCCAAGCACGCCGGAGCCACCCACGTCATCGCCGTGGATCCCGTCGAGTTCAAGCGGGAGATGGCCCAGAAGATGGGGGCAACCCACATCTTCGCCACCATGGACGAAGCAGCCGATTTCGCCCGCTCCGTCACCAACGGCCAGGGCGCCGACGCGGCCATTGTCACCACCGGGGTGTTGAAGACCGAGCATGTGCTCCAGGCCTTCAACTCCATCCGTAAGGCTGGCACCGTGGTCGTCACCGGCATCGGCAAAATCGATGAGCAGGTGCAGGTGCCCGCCTTCGAGCTGACCCTTTTCCAAAAGCGCATCCAGGGCGCCCTCTTCGGTGGGTCCAGCCCCAGCCGCGACATCCCCTGGATGTTGCGCATGTACCAGGCGGGCCAGCTTTTCCTGGACGAGTTGATCACCACCACCTACAAGTTGGACGACATCAACCAGGGCTATGAGGACATGCACGCCGGCAAGAACATCCGCGGCGTCATCATCTTCTGAGCGTTGAGGGCGACTTCGCCGAGTTCAGCTGGGCCGGATCACCCCGGCCTCGTTGAGCTCGGCGATCGTCGTTTTGTCGTAGCCCGCCTCGGCCAGTACTTCCGCGGTGTGCTGGCCGAGGTCGGGGGCGGGACCCCGCACGCTGATTTCGGCTCCTCGCAGGTGAAAGGGCGCAGCCACGGTCCGGAAGCGCATCCCGTGAACCAGATCCTCTATCGGCTGGAACAGGCCCATGGCTTCGGCCTGGGGATCCGCGATCAGTTCCGGTAGCCGCTGGACGGGAGCCCAGATAACGCCCGCCTCATCGAAGCGGGGTGTCCACTCGGCCAGGGTTTGTTGGGCCATGCGCTCGTCGATGGCGGCGATCAGCTCGGCGGAGTGGGCCAGGCGCGTCGTCACCTCGGTGTAGCGCGCGTCAAGACTCCACTCGACCCGGTCCAGGGCAACGCAGAAGTTGTCCCAGTAGTCCCGCGGCCCTGGCATGCACAGCGCCACCCATCGATCGTCGGCGCAGCGGTAACGACACGTGAGCGGGTTGGGCCAATCGGCCCTGGCCAACTTGGGCGGCTGGACTCCATCGACCAGGGTGACGGCCAGGTCACTAGCCAAGGTCCACGCTGCCACCTGGAACAGGGCCACCTCGACCTCCTGGGGCTCGCCGGTGCGGTCTCGTTGCAGGAGCGCGCATAGCATCGCGGCCAGCAGGGCCAAGGCGGTGGTGTGGTCGCCCTGGCCGGGGCGGAAGGCGGGCGGTGGTGCGCCCGGCTCGCCCAAAAGCGAGGACACGCCTCCCCGAGCGAAGAAGGCCGTCCAGTCGTAGCCCGGCTTACCGGCATCGGGCCCGACGCTGCCGTAACCCCCAACGGAGGCGTAGACCAACCTCGGCTGCCGCGGTTGGAGATCGGCCGGAAGCAGCTGATATCGAGCCCTTCGCTCGTCGGTGAGATTGGTGAGAAAGATGTCGGCCCCCGTCACCAGCTGGTGCACGATGGCCACGCCGGCGGCCTGGTTCAGATCCGCCACCACGGAACGCTTGCCTCGGTTGTCAACGGTGAAGTAGGCGTCGGGGTGGGGGCCGGGTCCGGCACCGGGAGCCAGGGGGCGGTGCGAGCCACGCAGAATGTCACCGGTGGGCGGCTCGATCTTGATCACGTCGGCGCCCAGGTCAGCCAGCAGCGCCCCGGCGGAGGGCCCCGCGATCATGTTGGCCACCTCGACCACGCGAATACCCGACAACGGTGCGGCCATGAGCACCGACGGTAGTCCGAACCGTCACGACCCGTGCAGGCTCCGAGGGCCGGGGCGCGACCGGACCAGGCTTGGGCGGTTTTCCGATCCGTACCTATTGGTATGGTGAGGGAGGAAGAACCGATGGCTCCCCTAAGTTGGTCCCATGCGGGTCGTGTGCTGGAACATCTGCGGTGGCACCGACAAGAAATGGGATCTGTTGGCCGGGTTGGGTCCCGACGTGGCCGTACTCAGCGAAGTGGCCCGCCAGCCCAAACGGTTGACCGCCTCGCTGTTCGAGGAACCGCCCTCGTGGCAATGGGTCGGACTCAACCCCGCCAAAGGCTTGGCCGTGGCCACCTTCGCCGGACCCGCCTGTGGGGTGTTGGCCCCCGCCTCCAGCGGTCGTTGGTCCGTAGCCGCGCGGCAAGGGGCGCTCACCGTGCTGGGCATCTGGTCCTGTCCGAGCGAGGGAAACTATGGCCGCGAGGTCATTCGCGCCCTCGATGCCCACACTCGCTGGTTGGACCCGGCAGCCAACGTCATCGTGGCGGGAGATTTCAACATCGACGGCGCCGGAGCGCTACGGCGGCGAACGTCGGTCTTCACCCAGGTCATCGACCGCCTCGCCGGCCTGGGTTTGACCAGTGCATACCACGCGGTACGCCAGGAGAGCTTCGGGGGTGAGACGGCGCCCACCTACTATCACCATCGCCAACCGGTCCAACCGTTCCATATCGACTTCTGCTTCTTGTCCAAACCATTGTTGGACCGACTCCGCAGTGTCGAGGTGGGCAGCTTCGCAGACTGGGTGGCGCCAGGATTTTCCGATCACGTGCCGCTCGTGGTGGAACTGCAGTGAGGAATGGCGACCGAGCTGCTTTCGCTCGCGCCAAGCGAGCGTTAGATTCCCAGGGCTCGCGGGTCGATATCAGCACTAGGCGCCACCGAAGCGCCGGACCACATAGCGTCGATTCGACGGCGATTCGACGCTATGTCGACGAAAAGGGGATTCATGACCGAGACCGGGGCCACACGCCCGTACACCCTCACCGTTGAGGTGCGCAGCATCCTCAATGCGGTGTCTACCGCCACGATCACCTCGCAGTTGCAACGCAAAGGCCTGCGCAACTGCTTTCTGAACGGGCTGGGACCCACCCGCCCCGGTTCACGAATGCTGGGCTACGCCCACACCCTGCGCTATGTCGCCCTGCGCGAAGATCTGCAAAAGACCAGCGGCGGTTTGATGAACGCCCAACGACGCGGCGTCGAGGGCATCAGCCCCGAGGAGATCCTGGTGATCGAGGCTCGGGGTGAGCCCCACGCCGGCACCATCGGGGACATTTTCACCATGCGGGTAAAGGCGCGGGGGGGCGCCGGGGTCGTCACCGATGGCGCCCTGCGGGACACCCCGGCCATCAAGAACATCGAGATTCCCGTGTACCACCAGAGTTCCCACGCGGCGACGTTGGGGAAGTTCCACCTACCCTGGGAAACGCAAAATGTCATCACCTGCGCCGGTGTCGCGGTGGTACCTGGCGACGTGTTGGTGGGTGACGACGAAGGTGTCGTGGTCATCCCCGCCGCCATGGTCGACGAGGTCGCCCACGCCTGCGCGGTCATGGAATCGGAAGAGGAATGGGCACTCGAGCGCGTCGCCGCCGGCGAAAGCTCGACCGATACGTTCCCCATCGCCCCCGAACGACGAGCGGAGTACGAGGCCTGGCTGACCGCCAAGGGATAGCGCGCCGCTGCGACCAACCAACCCGCCCACGCCCTTCACTACCCAGGAGCTCAAGATGGCCCGCAGGTCGATTGACATTGACAGCTTTGCCCACGTGAACCCGATCCCGGCCGCCTCGAGGGTGGGACCACTGGTGGTATCGAGCATCATCCCCCCCTTCAACGCCGGCGAACGCAAGGTCCCCGCCGACATCCAGGACTGCATCCGCAACATTTTCCTGCACATTGGCAACATGCTGGCGGCCGCCGATGCCGGCTGGGAGCACGTGGCCAAGATCACCTTCTACGTGAACGACATCAAGTACCGCGAAGATCTCAACGACCAGTTCGTCGAGCATTTCCCCGACCCCGCCTCCCGGCCGGCCCGCTACACCGCTTTGGCCGAGGGCGGTCCCAAAGTTTCGGCCGAGTTCATCGCCTACG
>JANPEN010000415.1:0-9730 GCA_031422955.1 Acidimicrobiia bacterium | reverse complement strand
CGTCGACCACCTCCTGCATCGAAGCGTCGACTTGGGCGGCGAAGTCCATCCCCGCCGCCGTTGCGCTCCAACCGAGACCCGCGTAGACGACGTAGCTGGAGCGCGCCCACTCCAGCGCCTGGGCCCTGGCCCCCTCGTCATCGGCCAGCCAGACGTTGCGCAACAAGCCCACCGGCGGGCGTCCCTCCCCGGGCTCACCAGCTTGGTGCCAGGCCTGGCGGTGTTCCTGGATCATCTTGCGGACGACGGCGGGGGGGAAGGCACCCGAAAGAAACAAGCCAAGGCCCC
This sequence comes from Acidimicrobiia bacterium, assembly GCA_031422955.1. Classification (GTDB taxonomy): domain Bacteria; phylum Actinomycetota; class Acidimicrobiia; order Acidimicrobiales; family CAIXPF01; genus CAIXPF01. Next base: position 9,442 of record JANPEN010000415.1, on the reverse strand, counting down.
GACGTCCCGCTCGCCGGGCGGCGGCGGGGGTGGAGACGCCGACCCACCGCGGAGCCGGTGATCCCTGCAGTGCGTCCAGCCCGGCCCGCATGCGGCTCAGCCGGTCAGCGAACTCCAACCCCTTACCCAGGTACTCGATCTCCCGGTAGCCGGCGCCAACCCCGAGATCGAAGCGCCCTCCCGAGCTTTCCGCCAGGTGGGCGGCAGCGCGGGCCACCCGATCCGCTGCCTGCAACGGCAGCAGCAGGACACCGGTACCAATCCGTAAACGTTGCGTCACCGACAGCGCGGCGGCGGCAGCCGGCAGCAATGCCGGGCAGTAGCCGTCGTAGAAGAAGTGATGCTCCGACAGCCACAGGCTGTCCAGGCCGACCGCCTCGGCATGGCGGGCGTCTTCGAGCAACTCCGAGTACAGCGCCGGGAACGGGCGCGGTCGAAGCGCGGAGGATTGCAGGCACCAAAGTCCGACACCGACCCGCATTGACTGTGCCTCCTCACCGTCGCCCGAAGCCCTGTCCCACCGGCGCAGGGTCACACCGTGCCAGATGTGGACCCAACCCCGCCACGGGGACGCGTCGCGGCGTGGGCAGCGCGTACTGCAGCCGCCGCGGTGGCCCTGTCCGAGGATCGTATCGATTCAAGACAAAGTTGATCGGGTTTATCGGATTTCGGCTAAGGTGTGGTGCTCGCCCTGCGTTGCCAACCCTTGGAGGACTCCCTCGATGACGATCGCTGTCGACCATGACGCCTGCCGTGCCGAGATGGCGGGCCACGCCACCCGCCTCGAGGGCGCCCCGGCGGGGGAGATCCTGGCTTGGGCCCAGCAGCGCTTCGGTGAGGGCATGGTCGCTACCGTCTCGTTTGAGGACGCAGTGCTGGCCCACCTGGTGGCGAGCAATGCTCCCGGCACCGAGGTGGCCTTCTTGGACACCCAGTATCACTTCGCGGAGACCTGGTGGCTGGTAGACAACCTGCGCCAGCGCCTGGGCGACGCCTTTCGGCTGGCCGTAATCCGGCCCGATGCCTCCGTGCAGCCCGACGACCGTTGGATGACAGACACCGAGGGCTGTTGTGGGGTGCGCAAGGTGGAGCCGCTCCGGCGCGCCATCGCCGGGCGCCGCGCCTGGATCACCGGAATCCGCCGGGTGGACGGGCCCAGCCGGGCCGATGCCCCGGTGGTGCAATGGGACGAGCGCTGGGGGGTGGTCAAGATCAACCCCCTGGTCGCCTGGGCCGATGAGGACATGGCCGGCTACCTGCTGGCCCACGACCTGCCCGCCCACCCGCTGGCCGATCGGGGCTATCCGTCCATCGGCTGTTGGCCCTGCACCAAACCGGTAGCGGAAGGCGAAGACCGCAGGGCTGGGCGTTGGGCCGGTTCGGCCAAGACCGAGTGTGGGCTGCACGGATGAGCGCCCTCGCCGAGCGCCATACCATACCGCCTGGCACTGCCATACCGCCTGGTACGGCCAGGTCAAGTGGGTCGGGCGGGCTGGACCCGTTGGACGAGCTGGAGTTGTTGGAAGCGGACGCGGTGACCATCATCCGCGAGGTCACCGCCGAATGCGAACGACCGCGTTTGTTGTTCTCCGGCGGGAAGGACTCCGCCGTGCTGCTGCATCTGGCGGCCAAGGCCTTTGCCCCTGGCCGGATTCCGTTCCCGGTGCTGCATGTGGACACCGGCCACAACTTTCCCAGCGTGATCACCTTTCGGGACCGAGCGGTGGCCCAGTACCAGGTGAGCCTGGAGATCGCCTCGGTGCAGGAGAGCATCGACACCGGCAGGGTGCTGGAGGAGGTCGGCCCCCGGGCCAGCCGCAATCGTCTGCAAACGGTGGCGCTGTTGGACCATCTGGTGGCCAACCGGGTTGACGTGGCCTTCGGCGGGGGCCGCCGCGACGAGGAAAAGGCCAGGGCCAAGGAACGCATCTTGAGCTTCCGGGACGCCTTCGGGCAGTGGGAGCCCAAGTCCCAGCGCCCCGAACCGTGGGATGTGCTGAACGCCCGTATCCGCAGTGGCGAGCATCTGCGGGCCTTTCCCCTTTCCAACTGGACCGAGCTGGACATCTGGCGCTACATCCAACGCGAGCAGATCGAGCTCCCCGAGCTGTACTTCGCCCATGAGCGAGAGGTGTTTCGCCGCGACGGCATGCTGTTGGCCACCGAAGCGCCGCTGGCCCTACTGCCCGGTGAGAAACCCTTTACCACCATCGTGCGCTACCGCACCGTGGGCGACATGACCTGCACCGGGGCCATCTCCTCCGCCGCGGTCACCCTCGAGGAGATCATCGGCGAGGTCATCCTGGCCGAGGTCAGCGAGCGGGGCGCCAGTAGAGCCGATGATTCCACCAGCGAGGCGGCCATGGAAGACCGTAAGCGAGAGGGGTATTTCTGATGGGTCGCACCTTGTTGCGCCTGGCCACCGCCGGCAGCGTGGACGACGGCAAGTCGACCCTGCTGGGTCGATTGCTGCACGATCTGGGCGCCTTGAGCACCGACACGCTGGAAGCAGTGCAACGGGCCAGTACCCGCAGAGGCGACGCCGGGGTCAACCTGGCGTTGGTTACCGACGGCTTGCGAGCCGAGCGGGAGGGTGGCATCACTATTGATGTCGCCTACCGTTTCTTCGCCACCGAGACCCGTTCGTTCATCTTGGCCGACACCCCCGGCCACGAGCAGTACACCCGCAACATGGTCACCGGCGCCTCCACTGCCGATGTGGCCGTGGTGCTGGTCGACGCCAGGGCCGGTTTGGTCGTGCAGAGCCAGCGGCATCTGGCCATCGCCGCCCTCCTGGGGGTGGGCACCGTCATCGTCGCGGTGAACAAATGCGACTTGGTGGGCTGGGATGAAGAGGTGTTCCGGACCGTGGCCAAGGACGCCCAGAACTTCGCCGCCGGGCTGCCGTGGCCCACCGAGGTGATTGCCGTGCCGGTGTCCGCCTTGCTGGGCGACAACGTGGTGGAGCCTTCACCCAACCTGTCCTGGTTTGAAGGCCCGGCCTTGTTGGCCCTGCTGGAAAGCATCGCGGCCGTCCGCCCGGATCCCGTCGGGGCCCGCATGGCTGTGCAGTGGATCATCCCACCCGACGCCGCCGCCGGGCGGGAGGCACGTCTGGTGGCTGGTCGCCTGGAAGGCGGGAACCTGGCCGTCGGCCAGGCGGTGATGCTGCAACCCAGCGGGCGCTCGACCACGGTGGCGGGCATCGAGCTGTTCGGACGGCCGGTGACCAACGCGGTGGCCGGCCAGGCCATCGCGGTGGAGTTGGCTGATGACATCGACGCCAGCCGCGGTGAGCTGCTGGTCGCCGCCGACGCCACCACCGCCCCCACCGTTCTCGACAGGGTCGAGGTGGATGTGTGCTGGATGGGTGACCGTTCGGTGCAGGCCGGGGACCGGTACCTGGTGAAACACACGACCCGCACCGTGCGGGCCATGGTGGAAGAAGTACAGGGTCGTCTCGACATCATCGAGGGAATCACCGATCACCGTGCCACCGTGTTGGCCCTCAACGATTTGGGCCGCATGACCTTGCGCCTGTCAGCCCCCATCGCCGCGGATCCTTACGCCAGCGGCGCCTCCACCGGCCGGCTCATCATCATCGACGAGGCCACCAACACCACCGTGGGTGCAGCCATGATTCGGAGCGCGTCATGAGTAGCGAGACTCCGCCCGTGCGTACCCCGACCGCGGTTGAGGGGGTCAAGGCGGCCAGCGGTCATTTGCGCGGCGCCTTGGCCACCGAGCTGGCCGACGGAACCGACCATTTCAGCAACGACAGCACCCATTTGGTCAAGTTCCATGGCTTTTATCAGCAAGACGACCGCGACATTCGCCGGGCCCGGGCGGCCAAGCAGTTGCCCCTGCTCTACTCCTGCATGGTGCGCGCCGCCGTACCCGGTGGTGTGTTGAGCGCCGCCCAGTGGGTGGCCATGGACCGCCTGGCCGAGTCGGTGGCGGCCACCGCTCCGCGGGCGGCGGGAGCGCCAGAAGCCAACCTGCGCATCACCACCCGGCAGGGCATCCAATACCACTTTGTGGCCAAGGACGATTTGCGTGGCCTGATCGGCGGGCTGAACGAGCACTTGGTTACCACCCTGGCTGCCTGCGGCGACGTGGCCCGCAACGTGATGGCCTGTCCGGCCCCCCTGGCGGCGCGCAACGGCCTCGACCTGTTCTCTTTCGCCCACGACATGGCCGCCCACGTCCGCCCCCGCACCAACGCCTACTACGAGCTGTGGATCGACCACGACGCCGCCGCCAGTGTGCTCGATGGGCGTCCGGAGCCGAGGTTGGCGGTGGCCAGCAGCGGGCCGGAGACGCTCTACGGCGATACCTATCTGCCTCGCAAGTTTAAGATTGCCTTCGCCTGGCCGGGCGACAATTGCGTCGATCTGTTTTCCCATGATCTGGGTTTCGTGCCTACCTTCGCCGGCGGCGCGCTCAGTGCGGAGAACCTCGAGGGGTTTGTGGTTTTCGCCGGAGGGGGCATGGGCCAAAGCCATGCCAGGGAAGCGGACACCTACCCCCGGTTGGCCTCCCCGGTCGGGTGGATCCCCGCCGAGGCGGTGGGTCTGATGGCCGAAGCGGTGATCGGCACCTTCCGGGACAGCGGAGACCGCACCGATCGGGCTCGGGCCCGGCTCAAGTACGTGATCGAGGATCGGGGTCTGGACTGGTTCGTGGGCGAGGTCGGGGAACGGCTGGCTTCGGTGGGCGCCACGATGGACCCGGCCCGTCCGGTGCCGGCCTGGGTCGGGGACGATGAGCATCTCGGTTGGCACGAACAGGCCGACGGTGCCTGGTTCCGAGGCGTCCATGTCGACTCGGGTCGGGTGGTGGACGACGCCGATCGGCAGGGGGTTCGGCTGCGCAGCGCCCTGGCCGAGCTGGCCGCCAGCGGGCTCCTCGACCAGGTGCGCCTGACCCCCCGCCAGGACGTGTTGTTGACCGGCATCGCCACCGACCGCCGGGCCGACGTCGACGAGGTGCTGGCCGGCCACCGCGTAGCCGTACCAGACAGTATGACCCCGGTTCGGCGGCTGGCGGTGGCCTGTCCGGCCCTGCCCACCTGCGGACAAGCCCTGTCCGAGGCGGAGCGGGTCATGGATCGTATCGTCGGAGACGCCGAGGCCGCCCTGGACCAGGCCGGGCTGGCGGAGGACGCCGTCCGCATCCATGTCACCGGCTGTCCCAACGGCTGCGCCCGGCCTTACACCGCCGAGATCGGCATCGTCGGTCGAACCAAGAAGACGTATGACGTGTATGTGGGCGGCTCCACTGGCGGCGAGCGCCTGAACTTGCGGCTAGGGACCGACGTCGCCCTCGACGGGTTCGCCTCGCTGTTTGGGGAGTTGTTTGGTCGCTACGGCAAGGACCGGCTCGACGGCGAGTCGATCGGGGACTACTGCGCCCGGGTCGGCCTGGGCGCCTTGGCCGACGCGGTGCCGGTCAATACCCCCCGTCGACGGGCCCGGTCCGAGGCTTGATGGTACCCAGGCCCGGCGGCGCCGACAGCGGCGACGGCGACGTCTCCGAGGAGTCCCCCGACCCACTGGCAGCCCAGGATGGGGTCGGGGTGAGCGGTTTCCCGCTCATGTTGCGCCTGGAAGGCCGGCCGGTGCTGGTGGTGGGCGGGGGTCGGGTGGGCGCCAGCAAAGCCGCCGGCCTGGTGGCCGCGGGGGCGACGGTGACCATGGTGGCGACCTGGTTCGGTCCCGAGGCGGCGGCCCTGGTCGGGGTGCAACGGGAGTGGCGTCGCTATCGGCGGGGAGATTTGGACGGGATGTGGTTGGTGGTGACGGCGCTGGACGACGCCGAGGCCACCGCGGCGATCGCTGCCGACGCGGAGGCGGCCCGCATCTTCTGCAACGCGGCGGATCGCCCCGAGCATTGTTCGGCCACCATGATGGCGTTGCATCGCCAGGGTGAGGTGACCGTGGCGGTGTCCACCAACGGGGTCAGCCCGGCGGCTGGATCATGGTTGCGCAACCGCATCGCCACCCAGGTGGGCAGGTCGGAGGCCCGGGTGGCGGCGCTCGGGGCCCAGGGCCGGAGCCGGTTACGGGCGCAGCGCACCAGCGAGGGATTGGACTGGTTCGCTCTGTTCGACCGCCTGCTCGCATGTCTGGACGACGACGACGAGGTCACCGCCCAGGTTGAGCTCGACGCCTTCGTGGCCGCCGCCCTCGGAGAATCGACGGGGCCAGCGGTGTCGGAGTCTGCGGGCGAGTCATTGTTGGCGGCGCCGTCGGAGTCGGCGGCGCGGTCGGCGTTGGAAACGGTACCGGCGGTGGTCGGGTTCGGACTGGCCGGTGGCCAGGTCGGGGCGGCTACGGCGGGGGAGCGGGCCGGGCGGGTGCTGCTAGTGGGAGCGGGGCCGGGCCATCCCGATCTGTTGACGGTGGCGGCCATCAAGGCATTGGGGCGAGCCGACGTGGTCGTGCACGACGCCCTGGTCGGTGAGGAGGTGTTCGCCTTTGTGGCCCCTGGCGTCGAACAGATAGACGTGGGCAAGCGGCCAGGGGCATCGGTGGCCCAGGAGTTCATCAACGAGCTGCTGGTGGATCTGGCCCGGCAGGGTCGCACCGTCGTTCGCCTCAAGGGCGGGGACCCCTACCTATTCGGCCGCGGCGGGGAAGAGGCGCTGGCCCTGCAGGAGGCGGGCATCGCCTACGAGATGATCCCCGGTGTCACCTCGGCCCTCGCCGCGCCGGCGCTGGCCGGCATTCCCGTCACCCAGCGGGGCATGGCCGCCGCGGTCACCGTCATCACCGGCCATCGGGCCTCGGCCAGCTCGCCGGTGGACTGGGAGGCCGCCGCCCGGCTGGGCGGCACCCTGGTGGTGCTGATGGGGGTCACCGAGCGGGGTCATATTGCCGCCTCCCTGCAGCAGGGGGGGATGTCGGGGGAGACGCCGGTGGCGTTGGTGGAGCGAGCCAGCCGGCCCGACGGTTCGGTGCGACGCACCACCCTGGCCCAGCTCGGTGCCACTTGCCTGCAACCGCCGGCCATTCTGGTCATCGGCGCGGTGGCCGGCCTCGATGTTCGAGCCATCGCCGACGCGCCGGGTGCTGACCTTCCTCCGCCGCTCGCCTAGCCGCTCCGGCCGAGGCTCATGGCGGGCTGGGTAGGGGTCCGACGCCGAGCTGGGTCGCGGGGCTGCAAGACTGGTTGGGATGACCGCCACCACCCGCACCGTGCTCGGAACCTGCCACCACGACTGTCCGGATTCGTGCGGCTGGGTGGTGACGGTAGAGGGGGAGCGGGCGGTGCGGCTGCGGGGCAACCCTGCCCACCCCTACTCCCAGGGCGAGCTGTGCCCCAAGGTCAATCGCTTCTTGGACCGGGTCTACAGCCCGAACCGGGTGCTGCACCCGATGCGGCGGGTGGGCGCCAAGGGGGAGGGCCGTTTCGAGCCGATCTCGTGGGACGATGCCCTAGCCGAGATCGCCGCCACCTGGACTGAGCGCATCGCCCGCTACGGCGGTGAGACCTTGTTGGGCTACTACGACGCCGGCACCCAGGGGCTGATCCAGATGACCAGCCTGGATCGGCGGCTGTTCGCCGTGCTGGGCGCTTCTCAACTCGACGCCACCATCTGTGGCGTTACCGCCAAGACCGGGGTGATCCTCACCAACGGCACCGGGTTGGGGCCAGACCCCATGGACATCGTGCACAGTCGTTTCATCGTGCTGTGGGGGACCAACACCAAGCTGACCAACCGTCATCTGTGGCCCTTCATCGAAAAGGCCAGGGCCCAGGGCGCCACGGTGGTGGTGATCGACCCACTGCGTACCATCACCGCCGACGCCGCCGACTGGTTCGTGCAGCCCCTGCCCGGTACCGACGCGGCGCTGGCGCTGGGCCTCATGCACGTGATCGTGGCCGAGAGTCTGGTCGATCGCGCCTGGGTCGATGACCATACCTTGGGGTACGACGAGCTGGTATCGCGGTTGGCCGAGTGGCCCCCGGAGCGCGCCGGTCAGGTGTGTGGGCTGGAACCGACCGAGATCGTGGCCCTGGCCCGGGCCTACGCCACCACCCGTCCCGCCGTCATTCGTACCCTCATCGGGGCCGAGCACCACGAGCACGGAGCCGAGCTGTTCCGGGCCATGGCCTGCCTACCGGCGTTGGTGGGGGCGTGGCGAGATCTGGGGGGCGGGCTCATCCGCTCCTCGGGCAGCTGGATCGAGGAGATCCTGGTCGACATCGACGCCCCCGCCGAGGCGGTCACCTGGAACACCCGGCACATCAACATGGGCCGGATCGGCCACGCCCTCACCGACCCCAGCCTGCACCCGCCCCTCACCGCCCTCTACGTGTGGAACGCCAACCCTGCCGTGAGTGCCCCCGCCGCCGAAACCACCCGCAGGGGCCTGGCTCGCCACGATCTGTTCACAGTGGTACACGAGCAGTTCCTCACCGATACCGCCCGGTATGCGGACATCGTGCTGCCGGCCACCACCCAGCTTGAGCAGGTCGACGTGGTGCCGGCCTGGGGCCATCTCTATCTGGGCTGGAACGAGCCGGCCATTGCCCCGGTGGGCCAATCCCGTTCCAACACCGAGGTGTTCCGCAATCTGGCTGCCGCCCTGGGCCGAACCGAGCCCTGGCTGTTCGACTCAGATCTCTCCCTCATCGACCAACGCCTGGCTGGGGGCCATGCTCGCCTGGCCGGGATCAACGCGGACACCTTGCGGGAAGCGGCCTTTCTGCGTCTGAAGGTGCAAGATCCATTGCTGGTCTTCGCGGCGGGCGGCTTCCCGACCCCCAGCGGCAAGGTGGAGTTCTTGGCCGAGGGCCTGATCGAGCACAACATGGATCCATTGCCCACCTACACCCCGGCTCGCGAGGGTCCCGGCGGGGACGCCGAGCTGTTTGCTCGCCATCCCTTGCAGCTGCTGACCCCCAAGACCCATCCCGGTTTCCTCAACTCCAGCTACTCGCCCCATCCCCGCCACGCCCCCGAGGGCGGCCCGTTCTTGGAGCTCGATCCGGCCGACGCGGCCGCCCGAGGGCTGGTCGAGGGCAACCGGGCCCGGGTGTTCAACGACAGGGCCGAGTTGGTGCTGCCGGTACGCCTCAGCGGTCGCCTGCGCCCCGGATTGGTCGCCATACCGTTCGGTTGGTGGCAGCACCAACACGACGGCGGCCTCAGCGCCAACGCGTTAACCAACGACACCCTCTGCGACCTCGGCGGAGGCGTCTCCTTCAGCGACACCCTGGTCGAGGTGGGCAAGCTGTAGCCCCGGGCCGGGGAAGGGCCGGGTCCTTCCCAACTAACTCAGGGTCTGCGGGCTTTTTCCAGCAGGGGGAAGATGAGTTCATCCTCGGCGGTGTCGGCCATGGCCTGGTTTCGGGCCGCAGTGTCGAAGGGGGCAGCGCTGGCTGCCTCGGCCGCGTCGAGGACGAGTGGCAGCAACGTCAACGAGCCGGGCGT
>JANPEN010000414.1:0-10701 GCA_031422955.1 Acidimicrobiia bacterium | reverse complement strand
TCGAACCGGCAAGATTGGCGACGGCAAGATCTGGATCTCCCCGGTGGACCGGGCCGTGCGGATCCGTACCGGCGAGATGGGAACCGACGCCATTTAAGGGTTCTGAGTGCTCCGTGGTCCTGACCACGTAGGCCAACAGTCCTGTATCCATGCTGGGAGTGCTGGAGTACCGACGAAGAGTGGGCATTTCGGCACAAGGCAGGGGGGTAACCCTCTATTTTCGACCTCCTCGCCGGCGAAGGAGCGTCCTAGAGCGCTTCGGTCCGTGGTTTCGTTTCAGCGGCAACTTGCTGGTCACCATGCTGCTGGCGCTAGCTATCACCCGGTTGGCCGGCGCCCTCCTCTGAGCGGGGGTCGCCGGCGACCGTTGTCGCTCAGGTTGACCCCAGCCTCTCACTACCCTGCAAAAGGGTCTTGCCACGGAGCGCGTAAATCAGCAGCGGGGGAGCGAGGTGTCGATGTCATCGACCCCAAAGGTGTCAGGGAAGCCGGTTGGGAAGGCTTGTACCTCCGGGGTCGGACCCCGCCGTACGGTTCGAGCCGCGTTGGCGGTGGCGTCGATCGCCGCCCTGGCCATTTCTGCCCTGACGCTGGCCGCCCCGCATCCAGCCGGCGCGCAGGAGGGTCCGTTCCCCGCCTTTGAGCAGGTCGTCAACGTGGGGGCGGACCGGCCCCCCCTCGCTGGCGATTTCGACGGGGACGGTCGCGGCGATCTCATCTGGTACAACGAGGCACCGGGGACGGACGGGGTCTGGTACGGGCGAGCCGACGGCAAGGCCGACGCCGCCGTATTGGGTGCAGGGGCGGGGTTCAGCCCCTTCGTGGGTGACTTCAACGGCGACACCATCGACGACGTGTTTTGGTACGACCAGTCACGCTCCGTGCCCGGCATTGTCTGGTTCGGGGCCCGCAACCGTCAGTGGGCTCCGGTCCTGGTGCCGGCCCCGCCAGCGCAGGCCATCGCGGTGGTTTCCGATCTCGACGGCAACGGTGCCGACGACATTTTCTTTTCCGTAGCCGGAGGTGACGATGCGCTTTTTTCGGCACTGGCCGGCTCCTTCCGGGTCGAGGCGGCGTACGTCGCGGACCGCTACGAGTCCTTGGCGGTCGGCGATTTCGACGCCAACGGGTCGGGTGACATTTTGCTCTACGACCGGGGCAACGGTTTCGCGGTGCTGTGGTGGGGCAGTCCCACCGGCCGCACCGGCGGCTTGATCTTCATCGGTACCGGTTTCATCCTGCGTAGCGGCGATTTCGATGGCACCGGCACCGCCGACCTGTTGTGGTACACCCCCGGCGGGGGTCCTGACGCGGTGCTCTACGGTCAACGTGGCCAGACCTTCCTGGGGGCGCCGGTGAACGCCGGCGGGGACTATGAGCCTTTCGTGGGCGACTTTGACGGCGACAAACGGGACGACGTGTTCTGGTACGAACCCGAAGGCGGCGGCGACCTGGTGTGGTTCTTCCGGCCCACTGCCATCCATGGTCTGGCCGTGGTCGATCCGCCTACCGCGGCACCGTCGGACGGGTCCGTCAGCACGACCGCCGCCGCCACCGCTACTACCGTCGATTTCGACGGTGATGGCGACGAGGAGACGCTTTTCTTCGCCCCTGGTTCGGGTTACGCCACCTGGTGGTACGGCGGTTTCCGGGCCCTGGGCCAACCGGCTCCCAACCTGATCATCGACACCATGGCCAGTGGCCTCGACCGTCCGTGGGACATCGCCTTCACCCCCGATGGGGCCATGTTGTACACCGAGCGGCCGGGCCGGTTGTCGGTGCGCTTGCCCGACGGGACGGTGCGTGGGGTGACCGCAGATCTGGCCGACCTTTTCGCCAGCGGTGAGACCGGCTTCATGGGTCTGGCCGTGGACCCCGACTTTGGGGCCAACCGGCGTATCTACACCTGCCAGGGCAGCACGGCCACCAGCGCCGGGCCCGGCACCGGCCCCGAGATCAAGGTGGTGGCGTGGACCCTCGATGAGACCATCACTGCGGCCACCCGGGTGGCGGATCCGCTGGTGGGCGGGTTGCCCATCGTGAGCGGCCGCCACGGCGGTTGCCGGTTGCGCTTCGATACCGGCGGGGCGCTCCTCATCGGCACCGGCGACGCCGCCACCGGCACCAACCCCCAGAACCTGAATTCGCGGGGCGGCAAGGTGCTGCGGGTGAACCCCGCCGACGGATCCCCGGCCGCCGGCAACCCCTTCCTCGGCTCGGCCAATGCCACCACCCGGCTGATCTACAGCTACGGGCATCGCAACGTGCAGGGCCTGGCCGTGCGCCCGGGGTCGGGCCAGATCTTCGAAGTGGAGCACGGCCCCGACCGCGACGACGAGGTCAACGTGTTGGTGGCGGGGACGAACTACGGCTGGAACCCGGTGCCTGGCTACAACGAGTCGGTGCCCATGACCTTCGCCGGCGCCACCCCGGCCCGGTGGTCTTCCGGCTCCCCGACGGTGGCGCCGAGCGGGGCGACGTTCCTCGTCGGTAAGCAGTGGAAGGGCTACGACGGCGCCTTGGCGGTGGCCACCTTGCGGGGGGCGGCGCTGCGCCTGCAGTTCTACGACGCAGCCGGGAACTTGGCCGGCGAAACATTGCCGCCCCTGCTCACCACCTTGGGTCGTCTGCGGGCGGCCGTGCAAGGGCCCGACGGGGCGCTTTACCTCAGTACCGACAACGGCGTCGGCAACGACCTCGTCCTGCGGGTAGCCCCAGCCTGACGGCGGCGGGTCGCGCCCGGGCCTCAGCCACGCGGGCCCCGTACCGCTGGTTCAGCACAGCGGGCTCGGGTAGCTGCCGGCAGTCACCATCGCGGCAATGCGGGCTTGCACGTGGGCCAAGTCGGCGGGGTAGGTCACGCCCATCCAGGCTGCTTGGGTGGTTTCCACCGCCACGCTGGCCCGGCCAGCGGTGACGGCGGCGCTGATCACCGTCGGTAACTGCAACTCGGTGTCGGGAGCGCGATCGCCCCGCTCGACGTCCACCTGGAACTGCTCCCAGGCTTGGCCCAGCTCGTTGAAGATGGATGGGCGCAGCCCCCACAGGTTCATCGACACTGGGCTGTCCTCGCCTAGAACCCGCTGAACGGCAGCCGAGCCGGCCCCGCCGGAGCTGGGCCCGCCTGACCCGCCCCCGCCCGTGCCGCCGCAGGCGATGATGCGCCCGTCGGACATGCGCTCGATCCCGTAGTGCTCCTCGATGGAAACGAGCTCGGCCCCCCGCACCCGGCACACCCCGCGTGATACCGGACCGGCCGCCGACAGCGTCTGGTCCAGCCGGTAGGCCACCAGCACGTGCTGGTCGGGGGCGGGGCGACGCAGCGCGACGGCCAACGTCTCGAAGGCGGCGGGGCCGTAGAAGTCGTCGGCGTTGACCACCGCGAAGGCCCCCGCCACCGCGCCGCGGGTGGCCAACACGGCGTGACCGGTACCCCAGGGCTTGGCCCGAACGGCGCCCAGGTCGTCCTGGTAGACCAGCCGAAAGGGCAGGGTGGGGCCATGGATCCTGGCCAGGTGGGTTTCCACCAGCGCGCCAAGCTCGCGGCGCACGATGAGCACGACCTGGTCGAACCCGGCCCGGCGGGCGTCCGCGATGGTGTAGTCGACGATGGCCTCACCGTGGGCGCCGACCTCGGCCAGTTGCTTGGTGCCCCCGAAACGGGATCCCAAGCCGGCGGCCAGCACCACCAGGCTCGGGCGGTCCGGGTTCGGGTCTGCGGGCCCGCCGCCGCTCAAGAACCGTCCTCCAGCCCCAGCCACGAGCGAAAGACCCGTTCGCAGCGCTCGAGCTGGTCCAGCTCCACGTATTCCTCAGCGGTGTGGGCGTTGTCGATGGAGCCGGGCCCGAACACCACCATCTGCTCGGCGAAGCCCTCATAACGCAGCGCGTTGGTGCCGTAGGGGGCCACCTCGGCGGCGGTGCCGGCCCAGCTGGCGATCTGGCGCACGAAGGGGGAATCGGGGGACTGGTAGAAGGCGGGCGAGCCGGGGAAGGGCCGAGTGATGGTCACCGGCAGGGGGCAGGTTCGCTCGATCAGCTCGACCAGGTTGGCGGCCACCTCCTCGAAATCCTCGCCGGGCACGACCCGGCGGCCCACGTTGACCTGGCAGCGGTCCGGGACCACATTGCCGCCGCTGCCGCCGGCTACCACCGACACCGAAAGGGAGCCGTTGCCCACCTCGGTGGCGGGGGTGGCGAACTGCAGACGATGGTGTTCCGCCTCCAGCGCGGTGATCAGCTTGGCCGCCGCGAAGATGGCGTTGCGGCCAAGGTGAGGCATGGAGGAATGAGCGGCCAGGCCCTGGACCTGGATCTCGAAACCAACCCCGCCCTTGTGCCCGTAGATGGGGGCGCACCGGGTCGGTTCAGCGACGATCACCTCGTCGGGGTGCAGCCCCCTGGCCTCGGCCCACTCCCGGAAGCCGATGGCGCCGAGCAAACCGCCGGCCTCCTCGGAGATGGAACCAACCACCACCAGGTTGGGGGTGGGACGGCGGCCCTCGGACCGAGCCTGTTCCAACACCGCCAACATCACCCCCAGCGAGGCCTTGGTGTCCACCGAGCCGCGTCCGTAGACCCGGCCATCGGCCACCCGCCCATCGAAGGGATCGCCCAGGCAATGCTCGATGGTGACGGTGTCGGTGTGGGCATCGAGCACAACCCAGCGTTCGCTGGTGCCCTCCCAGATGCCGTAGACGTTGGGCCGACCTTCGAACACCTCGACCAGCTCCACGTCGTCGGCTCCGAGGTCTTGAAAGAAACCGCCGAGGGCGTTTGCCAGCCTGGTTTCGCCCAGTGCGCCGGCTTGCTCGGAGCGAGGTCCGACATGGAGCGGGTTGACACTGGGAATCTGCACCAGGCGGCTCACCCACGACGCCAGGTGCTCGGTACGGGCCGTCATCGGCGCAGTCTTCCACGTCGGTGGGCTCGATAGCCTCAGCCCATGAACGACATCGAGGCCATCTATCGGGCCCGCACGCCGGGCTCGGCCCAGCGTCAGGCCAGGGCCGAGCGGGTCATGCCCGGTGGCGATACCCGTACCACCACCTTTCACCCGCCCTATCCGCTGACCATGGCGTCGGGTCAGGGCCCCTTTCTCCACGATGTCGACGCCAACCGCTACATCGACCTGATCGGCAACTACACCTCGTTGGTGCATGGCAACGCCTATCCCCCCATCGTGGAGGCGGCCCGTCGTCAGCTCGAAAAGGGCACCGCCTGGCCCGCTCGTAACGACGCCCAACTGGAGTTGGCCGAGCTGTTGTGCGAGCGGTTGGCCTCTGTCGAGCAGGTGCGGTTCTGCAACTCGGGAACGGAGGCCACCATGTTGTGCGCATATATCGCCCGCGCCGTCACCGGCCGGCGAAAGGTCCTCATGGCCCGTTACGGTTACCACGGCTCGCTGGAGGAGTACGAGGTCGGCACGCTCGGCCACGGCGGGCCCGCCACCATGTTGGCTCGCCACGGTGACGCCGCCGACTTCGCTCGGGTACTGGCCGAGCGGGGCCGGGAGATCGCCTGCGTGATCCTGGAACCGGTCATGGGGTCAGGCGGCCTGGGAGCCTCGCCTCCCGGGGTCCTGGCTGAGATCGCCGAGCACGCCCGCCGGGCCGGCGCCCTATTCGTCCTCGATGAGGTCATCACCTTGCGTTTGGATGTGGAAGGTGCCCAACGCGTGCACGAGGTGGATCCCGATCTGACCGCGATGGGCAAGATCATCGGCGGCGGTTTCCCGGTGGGCGCGGTGGGCGGCAAGGCGGAGTACCTGGCGGTGACGGATCCTGGCGATCTGCGTTTGCTGCACTCCGGTACCTTCAACGGCAACCCGGTGACTGCGGCTGCTGGGGTGGTTTCCCTGCGGGAGCTGACCGCCGCCCGGATCGGCCGGATGGATGCCCAGGCCGCCCGCCTGGCCCAGGTGCTGGAGACAGAAGCGGCCCGGCTGGGGCTGGCCTTCAGCGTACGAAGGGCCGGCTCGTTGTTGCAGTGTTTCTTCAGTGACATCGCGCCCGAAGCCAACTTGGTGCGCAACGATCTGGCCGCAGCCCGCGCCTTTCATCTCGCCGCCCTCAACGAGGGGGTGTTCATGGCCGGCCGCGGCCTGCTTGCGCTGTCCACGGTGATGGACGACGCCCTCATCGAAGAGACGGCCGAAGGACTGCGGGCCGCGCTGGGCGCCGTGGCCGGGGCTGGCGGGGGCGGGGCTGGTTCGGCCAAAGGGGGTGCTGGGCTCCGCGTGTCGTCATAGATTGCCCCCGTGCAGCTAGGGCCCGGTGATCCGCTCTCGGTTCCGGTCCGCATGGTCCGTCATCTCGAAGACTTGGCCGCCTTCGCCGAGGCGCTAGAGGCGGCGGTGGCGCTGGCCATCGACACCGAGACCCACATGGCCACCGGAGCCATGCGGGTGCTTTCGGCGGCAACTCGCTCCGTCGCGGGGCTGGAGCAGGCCTGGGTGGTGGACGGGCGAGACTTCGCCCCGGTGCAATTGGCCCCGTTGCTGGTCGGGCGCACGGCCGCAGCCTGGAACGCCGGGTTCGATGCCCAGGTGGTGGACACCGCCGTGTTCGAGCCAGCCGGCACCCCCCCTTCGGGTCGTCTGCGTTGGTGGGATGCCATGTTCGCCGACGCGCTGTTGCATCAGGGTCGCAGTGGCTTCGGCTTCTACCACGGGCTGGCCTGGGCCTCACGGCGCTATCTCGGCGTTGACATCGAGGGTAAGGGCACGGTGCAGCTCAGCTTCGATCTCACCTCCGAGCTGACCGAGGCGCAGATCGCCTACGCGGCGGCCGACGCCGTCACCACCTTGTGGGTAGCGGATCGGTTGCGGGTCGAGCTGGCCGGAGCCGGTCTGGGCGAGGTGGCCGAGCTAGAGATGGCCGCCCGCCCGTTCCTCGATCGCCTCAGCCGGGTCGGGTTCGCCTTCGACGCCGACGGTTACCGGGCCTTCCTCGTCGATCAAGAGCGGTTGCTGCGCTCCTGCCTGAGCGAGCTGGCCGAGTTGACCGGAGGCGGCCAGGGCAACTTGTTTTCCCCTGATGTCGAGCCGAGCTGGAACCCCGCCTCGGAGCCCCAGACCAAAGCGGCCCTCAACCGCCATGCCCCCGAGGCGGTGTCGGCCTACTTCGCTCGCGCTGACGGCCGAGTCCGGCTGCTGGAAGGCCACGATCCCCTCACCGCCACGGTGGTGAGCGAAATTGGCGGCGAGCTGGCCGAGGCCATCGTCCGCTACCGGCGCCACGCCAAGCTGGTGTCGACCTACGGCGACTCGCTTTTGGCTCATGTCCAGCCAGACGGGCGTATCCGCCCCCAGTATTTGCAGGTGGTGGGTACCTCCACCGGTCGTCTGGCCAGCCGTTTCCCCAACGCCCAGAACCTTGCCCCCGAGACCAAGGCCTTCACCCGGCCGGCGCCGGGCCGGGTGTTGGTCTATGCCGACCTGTCCCAGGCCGAGTTGCGTTGGATGGCCCAGGTCTCCGGCGACGAGAGGCTGCAGGCCGCCCTGGCCGGCGGGGGCGATGTGCATGTGGCCACCGCTAGCGCCATGTTCGGCGAAGACGTGGAGGCGTTGGCCAGCCGCGACCCTGCCCGTTTCGGGCTACTGCGGGCCAGGGCCAAGGCCATCAACTTCGGCATCCTCTACGGGCTGGGGGCGCGGTCCTTGGCCCGAAGTCTGACCCGGGCCGATCACGAGGTCACCGTGGAGGCGGCCCAGCAGCTGTTGGCCTCCTATTTGGCTGCTTACCCGGGGGTGGCGGCCTGGCTGCGCGCCCATGACCGGGTGGTGGATGAGTTGGCGGCCAACCCTCCGGCGGTGGACTGGGAGAGCAGCCTGGACCTGCTCGAGGGCTTCTCCCGGTTGCAGACCTTCCGGCGAGAATTCCGGGTCCAGGCCGGCCGGGCCCCCCGCCTGGCGGAGTTGTTGGACCATCCCGAGCTGGGCGATGAGGCTCGGTTGCACTGGTTGGGCGGGTTCGAAAGCGCGGTGGTGCTCGAACGCGACGGCCGCCCGTTGGGTTGGGAGACTCGCACCAGGGCCGGGCGGCGACGGCTGTTCGACATCACCATGTGGGCGGTGCTGCGCTCCGCCGCGCTTCGGGCGGCGACTCGGACCGATCCGGCCTGGGCGGCGGTACGCGACGAGGTGGCCGCCGAGCACGGGGTGGCGTTGTCGGAGCGGGGCGCGGCGTTGGGCGAGCGGGAGCTGGACAAGATCCTCGACGATCGAGGGTTGCGAGTGGCACTGATCGTGGCGGTGGGCCAGCGCTTGGGGCGGGCCGAGCGCGACCGCTTGCTGGAACGCGCCCTGAGCGATCGGATCTCGGTGTTGGGCAATGCCCATCGCAACGCCCCCATTCAGGGCGGCGTGGCGGACGCCATGCTGGGTGGTTTCGCCCTGCTGTGGGAGTGGCTAGCCGATGACGCCGAGGTGTGGCCGGTGCAGACCGTGCACGACTCGGTGGTCCTCGAATGCCCGCTGAGCCGCGCCGCTGAGGTGTGCGCCCGCCTGCAACAAACCCTGAGCGCGGCCATGGCCCACTACTGCCCCGATGTCGCCGTGAGGGTCGACGTTGACGCCCGTCTCAGCCTCGCCTCCGCCGATGTGGTGCACAACACGTCCTGAACGTGCTTACTCACCGCAAGCACTCCGCCCCGTGAACGGGCCCGGGCGCAGGTGGGCGTCGGTTGAGGCCCGCCACCGGCCCTCTTGCCGCGGTACACCGCTCCCCGTGGTCGGCCGGCGGGGAAAAGGGCAGGTTCTGCGCGCAACGTGTACGCGACGGTCTCACCTCGAGAACAAACATGCAGGTCAGGGAGTCGCGTTCTGGCGTCTACGCCGGTGAAGTGGCACGTTGCGCGCAGATCTCTCGCTCGCTTGTGCTTGTTCGCCACGCTGGGCGCATATTCGGCACCCGGTCGGTCGGAAGGGCGGACCGGAGGGCTTGCCGGACAGGCGCCGCCCCGCTAATGTACAACCGAATGGTTGTACAACTGCTCAATGACAGCCGCGCCGACCAACTGTTCCACGCCCTGGCCGACGCCACCCGCCGAGACATCCTCAAACGGGCCATGCGTGGCGAGCATTCCGTGTCGGCCCTGGCCGGTAGCTACGACATGAGCTTCGCCGCCGTGCAAAAGCACGTCGGCGTGTTGGAACGCGCCGAGCTGGTTACCAAACAACGGCGGGGGCGCGAGCAGCTCGTCCGAAGCAACATCGACACCATCCGGGCCGCGGCTCGCCTGCTCGAGCAGATCGAAACCGTGTGGCGAAACCGAATGGCCAGTTTCGGTGAGATCCTCGCCGAACCGAAAGAAGGAGCCCATCCATGACCGTGACCAACGTGCACAAGGACCCCGAAACCTTCACCATGACCCTCACCGCCGAGTTCGATGCTCCCATCGAGCGGGCCTGGCAGCTGTGGGAGAACCCGCGCCAACTGGAGCGTTGGTGGGGCCCGCCCGAGTACCCGGCCACCTTCGTGGAGCACGATCTCACGCCGGGCGGCAGGGTCACGTATTTCATGACGGGCCCCGACGGTGACCAACCCCGCGGTTGGTGGCTGGTGGTGGCCGTGGATGCTCCCCACCGACTCGAGTTTGAGGACGGCTTTGCCGACGACGCCGGCCAGCCCAACCCCGACCTGCCGACCACCAAGGTGGTGGTCCAGCTCAGCAAGGCGGCCGACGGTGGGACCCACATGGCTATCGAGAGCCAGTTCGCCTCGTTGGAGTCCATGGAACAGATGGTGGCCATGGGCATGGAAGAAGGGATGGTCGCCGCCATGGGTCAGATCGACGCCGTGTTGGCTGCGACTTGACCAGTTGGCTGCAACTTGACCGGTCGGTTACGACTTGACCAGTCGGTTCACCGCGGCCATGGCCTCCGCCACCTTCTCGGGGCCGTCGGCCCCTCCGGCGATGGCGTCGGTGACGCAGTGGTGCATGTGCTCGTCGAGCAGGCCGAGGGCAAAGGCTTGCAGCGCCTTGGTGGCGGCTGAGACCTGGGTGAGCACGTCGATGCAGTAGTCGTCGGCTTCTACCATGCGCTGTAAGCCGCGGACTTGGCCTTCGATGCGGCGCAGCCGCTTGAGGTGATCGTCCTTCTTGGTTGTGTAACCGGCCATCTCTGCGTCTCCCACGGTTGGCTCTTGTCGACTGTATACGCTAGGGGGGTACAGTGTATGAGGAGGTCGGAGATGAACCGAGGAGCACCCCTGGCGGGCAGCCGGGGCGAGCCAATGAGCGCCCCCATCAAACTGGTTGCCTACGTGGCGGTGCTGGCCACGGTGCTGGCGGCCGGATTCGGCCTCGGCGCCGCGGTGGGCCCTTTGCGAGACGGCCCCGTCGATACCGGCGGCCACCAGCAGGAGCAGGAGGCTGACCATGGTGGCGACTGAGACCAAACCCGGCCCTGGGGAACGCACCCGAGTCGAGTTGACGGTGGGCGGCATGACCTGTGCCAGCTGCGCCATGCGTATCGAGAAACGTCTCAACCGCCTTGAAGGGGTTACGGCCACGGTCAACTACGCCACCGAGCGGGCCAGGGTCGATTTCCCCGCAGGGGTCGAACCTGCGCAGCGCATCGCCGCGGTGGAAGCCATCGGGTACCGGGCCGCCGTGCCGGCGCCAACCCCGAGCCTGTCCCTTTCGGAACCGAGCCATACCGAGGGGTATGCCGCGGCCGGAGGGGATCATAGCCCG
>JANPEN010000413.1:0-4034 GCA_031422955.1 Acidimicrobiia bacterium | reverse complement strand
GCGTGGCCGGCGTGGCCGGGGCGGACGGAGCGGCGACCTCTCGACCGGGATCCTCGGCCACGGGGGCCGGGGGGGTCGATGGGGGTGACTCGCCGCCGTCGACCGTCGGTGCGGGCTCGACCGCAGGTGTCTCGACCGCGGCGGGCTCGACCGCGGCGGGCACGGTGGTGGCGACGGGCGCAGTAGGGGGCTCGGAGGACGGCGCTGCCGAAGGGGCGAGGGTGGTCTCGGGGACCGGTTCGGGTGTGGCTGCGTCGGTGTCTGTGGCTGTGTCTGTGGCTGTGCCCGCGGCGGTGTCTGGGGCGCTGGTGGCTTCGACGTTCGCATCGTGCGTCGGGGTGGCTTCTTCGTCAGAGACGGTTTCGATCGGGTCCATTGGTCCCCCAACTCGAGGAGAGGCGTCGGGTGAGGGCGCCCCGGGCGCACCGTATGGTGCAGGTCGGCTCCATCATGCCCGCTCTACGGCCCGGTTTGCTCGCCAGTAGAAGGGTGTTTGCCTGTCGACCGGGTTCGTTTGGCCCCGCCGCGCGCGGCGCCAAGGCTGCGCTGGAGCGCCGCGAGGGCATCGCTGCCTGGCGCAAAGCCCGGTCCCTCGTCCAGAAAGGCCCAGAACTGGCCCAACGCCGCCGCCGCGGTCTTGGGGATGTCGACGCCCCGGCTGATGCACCACACGACGCAGTCGCTCCAGGCGAACTCCTCCACCCGGGCGGTGGTCCACCAGCGCGGGTCGATACCCAGTTCGCGCTCGGCGTCGAGAAGGGTGGCGACGACGACGGTGAGGCCATCGGACTGAATGGCCAGGCCGACTCGCAGCCCCCAGGTGCGGATCTGCAGGTGCCAACGGCGCAGCGCAGCATCTTCACGACGAAGTTGCTCGATGCGCTCGGCGTTGGTGGCAGCGGGCGGCGGGGGCGGAGGCGGTGCCTTCGTCGGTCGGCGCTGGCGGGGCGCCGCCCCTGGGTGCGAGTCGATGGAGGCCATGACGGCATTCTCCCCGGGGGGTATGACAGTGAAGGATCCACCCGTGCCGGTGTGACCCGGCTTTGCGGGCGAATCGACGTCGAATCGCCCCGAGTGGCCGGCTCGGCGCTGTGACCGTGCGCCCGACGGGACCCTTGACCGCCGCCGGCGAGGGTTTCGTGCGCACCGTGGTGATGCCGGATAAATCGGCCGCTCCTGGTGGGCAAATACCCCTGGGGTGCTTGACCGGCGCGGCCGGGGCCAGGTTGGCTATGGCCGGTGACCTTCTCCTTGCCTCGACGTGACCCCATCGACGACCCCATCGATGGCGAGCACGGCATCGAGATGGTTGCCTCCCGGGCCTGGCCGGCGCTCGAACAGCTTCCCTTGGGTCCCTGGGTGCTGCGTGCCAACGGCGGCTTCAGCCGCAGAGCCAACTCGGTGCTTGCTGCCGGGGCGGTCGGGGACGCCGAGGCGCTCGATCTGATCAAACGGGCCGAGAAGCTCTACGCCGAACGCGGCCTGCCCGCCCAGTTCCAACTGGCCACCTCCGAGCGCCACCGTCGGTTGCACGAGGTGCTGCTGAAGCGGGGCTACCAGGTTGCGGCCGCAGGCGAGGTCTCCGTGTTGGTGGCTGCCCTGCGGGTCTTACGGTCGGTGGCACCGGCGGATCGCGACGGACGGGTGCGAATTGCCGACCTTGCCAGCGATGCCTGGATCGAGCGGTGGTGGACTGCGCAGCACGCCCCAGCCGTCCAAAAGGAGACGGCCATCCGTTTCGTGGGGCAACTCGCCGGCCGTTGCGGCTTCGCCGCCCACGTGAACGGGGTGGCGGTGTTGGCCGCGGGCCTGGGTGTGATCGATGGTGCCTGGTTGGGCCTGTTCTCCATCGGGTCCGAACCGGACGAGTCAGGGCGAGGCAGCGATCGGCGCATCGTCGGCGCCCTGGCCACCTGGGGCATTGCTCATGCCGCCCAGCGGGCCTACGTGCAGATCGGTGACACCAACCCGGCCCGCCTCGAGCTGTTCCGTTCATTTGGGTTCACCCCGCTGCACCGGTATCGCTTTCTGGAGCGACCGCAGCCATGACGCGACGGTGCCCGAGGCCGTTGAGAGCCTCGGGCACCGAGCGGATGCTCGGGTCAGACCGGTCAGATCAGTCCCGGTCAGATCTGGATGTCGATGTCGTTGTCCATGGCGTGCCACAGATCCACATCGGTTACGTCGACCTCGGCGTGGGCGCTGAAGCTGTCGTTGTCCTCGTGGGTGCTGTTGTCCTCGTAGGAGGCCTTCCAGTCGAGGATCGAGGTGTCGTTGTCCTCGTAGGACTCGTTGAAGCTGTCCTGCACGGTGGTGCTGGAGGTGTCGTTGTCCTGGTAGGACTCGTTGAAGCTGTCTTCAAGCTTGGTGTTGAAGCTGTCCTCGACCGAGTTGTCGGTGTTGAAGCTGCCCTCGGTGGTGCTGGAGTTGTCCTCCACGGCGGAGGTGCGGTTGCCGTTGCCGAACACGGCGTTGATGGGACCGTCGGCCCCTTGGGCATCCACGGCGATGTCGCCGAAGGTCTGGTTGCCGTTGCCGTTGACCAGTTGGGCGTCGCCGCCGTCGGTGTCCACATCGATGAGGTCGCCCGAACCCAGGTTCAGGTTTTCGCCCTGGATGTTGGTGGCGCTGCCACCCTGGGCGAAGGCCCCGACGGTGGAATCGTTGAACTGCACGTTGCCGTTCCCGACGGTGGAGTTTTCCAGCGTGGTGTCGTCGCCGGACATGATGCCGCTGTTGCGGCCGGTGTTGAAGGCGCTGTCCTGCACGGAACCGTTGACGGCGATGCCGCCAGCCAGTGCGGTGACTTCGTCGCTGTCGATCGTTTGATCGAAGTCCACGTCGGAGCCGGAGATCTCGGTGATGGTGACGTTTTTCATGGCGGGTCCTCTATTGGTCTCGGGTGTTGGTCTCGGGTTTGGCTTGCTGGTGTTCGTTCGTTCGCCGGTTCGGCTGACCTCACGAACGTTACGGAAAGGCCCGTTGACGCGAATCGGGGCCGCCCCCTATTGCCGAGCGCCGGTGTAGGGGACCCAGCCCCGAACCGCGCGTGCCCCCCGAGCTAACTTCTGGCTGGTCATGAAAGAGCTGAACAACAACGCAGGCCCAGGCCAAGACCCTGGGGTGGACGAGGCTGGCCAGCTCGTGGCCGCCTTGAGCCTTGCTGAACAGGCGGCGTTGACAGCAGGATCGGACATGTGGCACACCGTTGCACTGCCCGCCGCTGGGATACCCGCGCTTCGTTGCAGCGACGGGCCCAACGGGGTGCGTGGCCTACACGCCGGGCGCGGCCCAACCTCGGCCGCCTTTCCCGTCGCCACTGCCCTGGCCGCCACCTGGGACGTGGAGCTGGTGGCCGCGGTAGGTTCGGCCCTGGCCCAAGAAGCGGGCGACAAGGGTGTCCAGGTGCTGTTGGCCCCCACCCTCAACCTGCAGCGTCATCCGCTGGGGGGCCGTAACTTCGAATGTTTCTCGGAGGATCCCTATCTGAGCGCCAGGCTGGCCGTGGCCTTCATCGGGGGGGTGCAGGGCGGAGGGGTGGCCGCCACCGCCAAGCATTTCGTGGCCAATGACAGTGAGCACGATCGCCACCGGGTCAGCGTGGAGATCAGCATGCGGGCCTTGCGGGAGTTGTATCTGGTTCCGTTCGAGGCCGCCGTAGCGGAGGCGGGGGTGTGGGCGGTGATGACGGCCTACAACCGGCTCAACGGCACCCACTGCGCGGCAAACCATTGGTTGTTGAGCGAGGTGCTGAAAGGCGAATGGGGTTTCGATGGTGTAGTGATGTCGGACTGGTTTGGTACCTACAGCACCTTGGCGCCGGCTCTGGCCGGGCTGGATTTGGAGATGCCTGGCCCTGCCTGCTTCCAAGGCGAACAGCTAGCCGAGCTGGTGGTTCGCGGTGACATACCGGCAAATATTCTTGTCGACAAAGGTCGGCGGTTGGTCCGTCTCGCCCAGCGGGTGGGCGCGGTCGGGCTGGGCGCCGCGGGGCGTGAGCCGACAGGGCTGGAGCTAACGGCCGGCGCGGCCGG
>JANPEN010000412.1:0-8924 GCA_031422955.1 Acidimicrobiia bacterium | reverse complement strand
GCGCCGTTTGGCGTCTCGACGTTTGTTCCCGCGACCACTCACGGCCCTAGTTTCCCCGTCGGGTTGGACAAAAGGCCAGTGGCAGCAGCTTCGGCCCCGCCATCGGTGGCGCGAGCGCATGACCCATGGTCGGGATCTTGTTCCCACGGGTTCGGCCTCTATCGTCCGCGGCACGATCCTTGAGTGCTTTATGGTGGGCCCATGGCTGTTGTGGGCGTTGAGACGAGCGATCACATTGCGTTGGTCACGCTGAACCGGCCTGAGGCGCGTAACGCGCTGAACCCTGAACTGATCGTGATGTTGGCGCAGGCGTGGCAGCAACTGGCTGCGGATGATTCGGTGCGAGCCATCATCGTGACCGGGGCGGCGGGTTCGACGTTCTGCTCGGGGTTCGACCTCGGCACCACCATCCCGCTTATCACTGGCGCCCGTGAGCCTCAGAACGACTTCGAGCGCGCCGTGCTGGCTGACCCTGGGCTGGCAGGGCGGGCGACTCTGCGCGATCTGGATCTGGGCAAGCCGACCATCGCCGCGGTCAATGGCCACGCCATCGCGGGCGGTATGGAGCTCATGCTGGCGTGCGACCTGCGGGTGGTGGCCCGTGGCGTGCGGCTGGGACTGTCGGAGGTGGCGCTGGGCCTCATCCCGGCGATGGGAGGCACCGCCCGGCTGGCCCGGCATCTGCCCCGGGCGATAGCCATGGAGTTGCTGCTCACCGCGCAGCCCATGTCCAGCGACGCCCTGGCGCAAAGCGGTTTGATCAACCGTCTGGTGGCCGCCGAAGACGTGCTCGGCGCGGCATTTGAGCTGGCGTCCAGGATTGCCGCCAACGCGCCGTTGGCGGCGCGCGCAGCGCGATCGGTCGTTCGTGTAGCTGGCGATCTGAGCGAGGCCGACGCGCTGGCACTGGAGGCGGCTCGCAGCGCCGAGCTCGTCACGACCGAGGACGCACGGGAAGGACCTCGAGCATTCATGGCGAAACGGCCGGCGGTGTTCACCGGCCGGTAGGGCCGTAGCGTCGCTTCGTTATCTGCGGTCCGTCCGCTGTCGATACTCCGGTTGGGTCAGCGTCAGGCGGGGTCGAGTCGTTTACTACGAAACCTCTGCTACACGTTGAAGCGGAACTCGGTGACGTCGCCGTCCTGGAACTCGTAGTCCTTGCCTTCGACCCGCAGCTTGCCCACATCTTTGGCTTTGTTCCAGCCGCCGATCTTCAACAGCTCGTCCCACTGGATGACCTCGGCCCGGATGAAGCCGCGCTGGATATCGCTGTGGATTCGGCCCGCGCATTCGGGGGCCTTGGAGCCCAGCCGGAAGGTCCAGGCTCGGCTCTCTTTGTCGCCGGTGGTCAGGAATGTGCGCAAGCCGAGCAGGTGGTAAGACGAGCGAACCATCCGAAATAGCGCCCCCTCGCCCAGCCCGAAACCCTCCAGCATCTCCGCCCGTTCGGCCGGGTCTGGAATAGCGGCGGCTTCGGCTTCCAGCTGCACGCACATGCCGATGACCTCGACGTTGTCTCCTGCCGAACCCAGCTCGGCCCGCACGGTGGCCTCGACGGCGGGGATGGCATCGAGCTCGTCCTCGCCCACGTTCACCACAACCAGCACTGGCCGGTTGGTGAGCAGGAAATGCGCAGCCAACAACGTCCGCCACTCGGCTTTGAGCCCGGCCCGGTACAACGGTGTTCCCTCGCTGAGCGACGCGTTGGCCGCCTCCAACGCCTCCAGCTCCAGAGCCACGGACTTGTCCAACTTGAACTGGCGTTGAGCCTGGTGCAGCCGCTTCTCCACCGTCTCCAGGTCGGCCAAGGCCAGCTCCAGCTCGACCACCCGCAGGTGCTCGAGGGGATCATCAGGGCCGGGCACATCGTCATCGGCGAAGGCCCGCAACACGAACACGATGGCGTCGACCTCGCGGATGTTGGCCAGGAACTTGTTGCCCAGCCCTTCACCCTTGGAGGCTCCCTCGACCAACCCGCCGATGTCCACCACCTGCACCGCGGCGTGCACAATGTTGCGGCTCTTGGACAGCACCGCCAGCCGGTCGAGCCGCTCATCGGGCACCTTGGCCACCCCGACGTTGGGGTCCTTGGTGGCAAAGGCGTAGGGCGCCGCCAAGGCGCCCCCGCCGGTCAGTGCGTTGTACAGCGAGCTCTTGCCCGCGTTGGGAAGGCCAACCAGGCCGAAGCGTTCCATATCGAGCACCGGAGGCTACTCATCGCCAACCTCGCTTCCGCCTGGCGAGGCCAACCTGGAGAGCACATGGCCCAGAAAGCAGCAGCAAGTGAGAGGAAAATGGCGAAGTGTGGCCGGTCGCTGCGGAAACAGCCTCGCCACCCCCTGCTACCTGAAGGTTCTGCGCGCAACGTGTACGCGGACGACGACCACGTTCAGCGTTTGTGCTGGTCAGGGCCTTGTGGCGGCGTCGGGCTAGACGGCGATGTGACACGTTGCGCGCAGAACCACTCGATTTGGAGCGAGGGGGCCGGTCCCGCCGGTCGGAGTGAGCGAGGCAGCTCAGCACGACCCGGCCCCCGCCGGTCGATCGCTCAGCGCAGGCAGAGCCCGATGACATAGTCCACGGTCACGGTTGACCCGCGAGCCACCAGCGTTCCCGGCTTCGTGCCTTGGGCCGTTACCAGGGACTCCCCGCAGCCCAGGGAAGAACTCTGGCTGGTTCTGCCAGCGGCGACCACCAGCCCACTCCCTTTCGCGGTGGCTTGCGCTTCTTCGAAGCTGCTGCGCCGAAAGTCCGGCACGGTCACCTTCGGCGCGGTGGTCGTGGTTGCCGAGGTCGTCGTTGTCGTTGTCGTTGTCGTTGTTGTCGAGGTCGAGGTCGAGCTGGTCGAAGGGACCGTCGGAGGGGTCGTCGCCGGAGGTTCGGTGGTCGGGGGGTCCGTGGTCGGGGGGATCACCGCCGGACCCGGTACTCCCGGCCCTTGCCCGGTGGAGGGAGGCAAGGTCGGGGTGGTGCCCGGGGGGCGCGAGGTCGACGATGTCGAGGAGGTCGACGTGGACGAGGTCGATGACGTCGGCGTGGGTGGCGTGATTCCGTTGGTCGTGGGGGTGATGGGCGGCGCAGGTTTGGCTGTCGTGTTGCTGGTGGTCGAAGTGGCCGGCTTGGGGGCTGGCTGGGTGAGAGGTTTGTCTTGGTCGCCGTTGGTGCCGGTGGGTCGGTTGAAGAGGGTGTTGGTGGTGGCGTCGTGGAGGGTGAAGTTGGTGAGGTCGGTGTCGTGGGGGGTGATGCGGAGGAGTTGTTGGTTGTCGAAGCCGGCCCAGGGGGTGCCGTTGTAGGTGTTGGTGACGGGTTGGGGGGCGAGGAGGGGGTTGCCGCAGGCGCAGCGGGCTTTGGGTACGCCGGTGCGGTCGACGAGGACGGCGGTGCCGGCTTGGAGGACGGCTTGGTGGGGGGTGGGGTTGCCGTCTTGGTAGCCGTGGTTGGTGACGCGGGTGTCGAGGCGGAGTTGCATGGGGGTGAGGTTGGCGATGTAGGTGGGGATTTGTTCGATGGTGATGCCTTGGACGGAGGCCCAGGCTCGGCCGTGGGTGGGGTTGTTGACGAGGAATTCGGTGAGTTCGTCGCGGTCGCAGTGGTTGTTGTTGAGGGTGCCGCCGTAGAGGCCGATGGTGCCTCCTGACAGTGAGGCGGTCCCGTCTTTGCGTTCATCGGGTAGGAGCTGCCGGGCTAGCACGATGGTGGGTATCGGGGTGCGGAGTTGGTTGAGGAAGGGTTCCGCGCCCAGAGCATCGGCCGGCTCCAGGAAGATCTCGCCTGCCGCGCTGCCCGGCGTGCCACTGGAGGCGAATACGTAGATGCCACCGCCCAACACCAACGCCGCGGTGATGACCGCGGTGATCAGCGGGGTGCGCAGCAGAAACCGTCCAATTCGCGCCATGCCTTGCATGATCCACTCCCTATCACGCCATCCCCGATGGGATGGTGAACCGCCAGGTCCCGCGCCGCCCTTCGGGCAGATCGCCCATGGCACGATGCAACCACTATGCGCGATCGCAGCCGCTTGGACCTAGGGGGAGGATGCCTGGCGGCCGTCATGGCGTCGGATCCTTACCCGGCGCCTTCGCAAACGGTCACCGATAGTGGTCAGAACCGGAGGGGCAGTTGCCCCCGGAGGTTATCCTCGGTCGCCTTGAGTTCGTCGTAGAGCACCTTGTCCGCATCCAGACAAGCCTGGAGACGCTGGAAAAAGGTGTCGATAAGCGTTCCCATCTGCGTGGCCAGCTGGGGTTCGGCGCTGCTCAAGGCGACGGCCAGACGCTCCGGCACCCGGGGGGAAGCGGCGGGGATCGGTCCGAACTTGCTATCGGCGTCGGCGAAAACCGCGTTACAGGCGAGAACGACGGCCTCAGGATTGTTGCCCGAGTTGCGCAGGGATCCGTCGGTCTCGTTGGCCCAGTCGAGCCACCCGGCCAGTTGGCCGTGGGCCTCGTGTTGAGCATCGAGGTTGGGAACGGAGGTTTCGCTCCCCGGCGTGGTTGAGGTCTCCTTGGCGGGCTTGTTGGGGGGTCCCTCATCCAGGGCTGAACCCGATTGCAGGGCAAGGACGGCAATAAGGCCAACCACCCCGATGAAGGCGCCAAGAACCAGTGCGCTGACTCGCGGCTGAAGACCGCGGCGGGCGCTGGTGGTGGGCAGCGGTATGGCCGCCGGTGGGGAGGTTGTGGCCGACACCGCCTGGCCGGTTGGGAGTGCCCCGATGGCGAGCGCTGGCATCGAGGCGCTCGCCGAGAGGAAGGGGGCCGGTGCCGCGGCCGGGGCAGGCAGGGTGGGGGCTGGGGCAGGCGGCGGTGGGGTCGGGGCAGGCGGGTTTGGGGTCGGGGCAGGCGGCGGTGGGGTCGACCAGGTCGGCAGGGTGGGGGAGGACGGGGTCGGGGTCGGGGTCGGTGGGGCCCAGGGCGATTGCTCGGTACCGGTGCTCCCTAACAGGGCTGGCTGTGCTGAGCGCGTTGGCGTCGAAGATAGCGGCGGGGCGATCGTGTTGACTGGAGGCGTGGCCACCTCGGGAGGTGGCGGTACTAACGCCGTGGGTGAACTGTCGGCGGGCACCATGGGTGGGATAATCCCCGCCTCGGCCGTGGGCGATGACCCGGGCGGGCTGAAGTTCTGGCCGGGCCGAAGGCTGGCGTGGATCTGGTCAGGTTCAGCAGTCCCGATGACCACCAGCGGAAGGTGCCGACGGGACACGTCGGCGGGGGCGGTACCGGCGGCGACCAGGGCCGCTCCCAGAGCCACCGCATGTTTGGGGTGGATGTCGAGAGCCACCGGACGTCCGAGAGCGGCACCCACCAACTGGCTGACCAGGGGAATGCGCGAGCTGCCTCCGACGAGTAGCACGGCGTGCAGGTCGGCAGGGGACAATCCGACGGTGGCCAGGGTGCGTTGCAGGGCATCGGTGGTGTAGCGCAACGTGGGCCCGATGAGGCTCTCGAACTCGGAACGCACCACCCGGACCTCGTCGCGAATGGGGCCGACGCGAACAGCGATGGCCGTGTCGGTCTCGACGGAGAGTGCCTCTTTGGCCGCGACGCACGCCAGCCGCAAGGCCACCAGGTCCGCCATGATGGGTGGGTCGGTGGCATCGAGTTCGGCGGCCTCGGGGACCAGGCTCAGGACATGGCGGAACAGGGCCTCGTCGAAGTCGATACCTCCGAGGCGTTCGACCCCGCCGGGTTCACCGAGCAGGGTGTAACGGTCGCCTCGGTCCTCCAGGATGGCGACATCGAACGTGCCCCCACCTAGGTCGTACACGGCTACTCGGGCGCCAGCAGGCGGGCGATCGTGCGCCGCGTAGGACAAGGCGGCCGCCTCGGGCTCGCTGATGAACTGCACGTCAGCGGCGTTCTCTCCGGCTAGGCCGACCGCGCTGCGCAGCACGTCCAGCTTGAACGGCCCCCAGTTGGCCGGGTGGGTGAGGGCCAGCCCGGCCGGAGGGCCGGCATAGAGCTCGCCGACTCGGTCCAGCACGAACCGCAACACCTTGGCGGTGAGGGCCTCCGCCGAATAGGGGGTGCCGCCCAACAACAGCGGCACGCTGTCCCCCAGCCGCCGTTTGAACTCGCGGGCCATCCGCTCGGGTTCGATAAGGGCCCGGCGCTCGGCCGCCTCCCCCACCAGCGTGGTGCCGTCACTGCGCAACAACACCAGCGAGGCAATGGTGGCGGACCGCGTGCCGAGCTCGACCATGTGCCACGGCCCTCCGGCCCCGACCCGTGGCGGGGAAGCACCGACCAGGTGCACCGCCGCGGCGGTGTACGTGGTCCCGATATCGACGCCCAGCACGTAGCGGGTGGGCGCCCCTCGGGAGGGCAGGGGATGCGCAGCGTGATCCGTCACCAAGCCCCCGCGTTTAGCACGTCGAGGGGCCGCGCTCGTAGCGGCGGGGACCAAGGGCGGCGTGAGCGCAACCGGGCTGACCAATGTGGTCGGTCGAGTCGGGCCAGACTGCAGACCATGACCAGCAACGACGGATTCGGTGAACCGCCCTGCCCACCGCAGGTGGCGCCATTGAACAAGGGGGCGACGGCTGCGGTGGCGCTCCTTGATGGGCTTGACAGAACAAGCGATGACGAGGATTTCGAAGACGAGCTCACCCGCCTTGCCTTGGCCGCGGATCCCGACGTTGTCCTCGGCCCCGACGCAGTGGCTTGGCCCGACACCACAGACCAGGCCGTGACCTTGCTTCCGGCCTGGTACATGCCCCCTTTGGCCTCGGTGCTACCGGCCCGTCGGCGTTGGCGCACGGCCGTGGTGCTGCTGGTGGTGGTGGCGATGCTGCTGATCAACGCCTTGGGGTTCTGCATCACCTACGGCAACCTCACCGTCGCCTAGCCGGCCAAGGCTCGGCGGGTTGCAGCCCACGTCGGCGAGTAGTCGAGCGGTTGCTGGCACTCCCCCCACCCACCTTCACCTAGGACAATAGGGCGGCTGGTGCTCCACTAGTAGGCTAACCTAACATGCAGTCGCCGGTGCGGTCGAAGGACTGGAGCATGCAATGTTCGCCAACTTTTTGATCGGGCTCCGAGAAGGGGTTGAGGCGTCGCTCGTCGTCGGGATTCTTGTTGCCTATCTGGTGCGTTCGGGACGCCGTGCCCTCGTGGCTCGTATCTGGGTCGGGGTCGGCATTGCCATCGCCGTGTCCCTCGCCTTTGGGGCGCTGCTGACCTTCGGTCCCAACCAGCTGGGCTTCCGGGCCCAGGAGATCATCGGTGGAACCCTGTCCCTGGTCGCGGTCGGTTTCGTCAGCTGGATGATCCTGTGGATGGCCAGGGCCGCCCGCTCACTCAGGGGCGAGTTGGAGAATCGGCTTGAGGTGGCCGCCGCGGCCGGAGGCATGAGCCTGGTCCTGGTCGCCGTGCTGGCGGTGGGCCGCGAGGGTCTGGAAACCGCCCTGTTTCTGTGGGCCGCCGCCCAGGCCTCCAGCTCCAATACGGAGCCGCTGATCGGGGCCGCCTTGGGCTTGGCCGCTGCGGTGATCATCGGCGTGTCCATCTACCGGGGGGCTCTCCATCTCGACCTGGGGCGCTTCTTCGCCTGGACCGGGGGTTTCTTGGTCATCGTGGCCGCCGGCGTGTTGTCCTACGGGATCCATGATCTGCAGGAGGCTGACGTGCTGCCTGGCCTCAACCGCCTCGCCTTCGACGTCTCCAACCAGATCCCTCCGGCCAGCTGGTACGGAACCCTGCTCAAAGGCACGGTCAACTTCACGCCGGCCACCACCTGGCTGCAGGCCATCGCCTGGACCCTCTACACCGTGCCTGTGCTGTTCGTGTTCATCCGCACCGTTCGTCGACCCGTTCGTCGTCCGGCCGGCCCTGCCCGCCTAACAATTCCCCAGGAGCAACTCGCGTGAAATCCGTTTGTCAACTCCGTCTCGCCGCCGTGCCCGTGGCTATGGCCCTCGCAGTCGGTCTCGGCTCGTTGGCCGCCTGTGGAGGCGACGACACCAGCGAGGCGGGCGGTGCGACCACCAACATCGCGGTGTCCAGCACCGAGGACGCTTGCACCCTGTCCGCTGAGCAGGCTCCTGCCGGCCAGTTGGTGTTCGCGGTGAAGAACGACGGTTCCGCAGCGACCGAGTTCTACCTGTACGACGCAGCCGGCGAGAAGGTGGTGGCTGAGGTGGAAAATATCGGCCCTGGGCTGACCCGCAACCTCGAGGTCTCCGTGAAAGCGGGTACCTACACCACCGGTTGCAAGCCGGGTATGGCCGGGGACGGCATCCGGGCCCCCTTCATCGTGGCGGCCGCCAGCGCCAGCCCCGTCACCACCGGCTGAGCGGCGCCGCCCGCGAGTCGCCCCGTCGGCCGGGGAGTTGGAGATGGCGATGATGGGCTTGTGCAAATCGCCATCGGTCATGCCCGTGGCCCGCCAGAGCGCCCTGGCTCCCACCTGGTTCCGACCGTGGGTGGTGGTTCGTGGTCGATACGCCGGCATCACTTTGAACGTACAAGCGGCGGACTGGTCAGGCGGGTCAGATCGAGTTTGAGCGCGTTCGCCTGCCCCGCACCGCCACCCCGTCGGTTCGCTAGCGTGGCGGGTGATGGGTCAGGCCAGGAACGCGTCGGGGCGGTGGCGCTACCAGCCGTTGCTGGGCACGGTGGTAGAGATTCAGATCTTCGGCCCGCCGGCGTCGCGAGTCCTCCGTCGGGGTGGGTGGCTGCGATCGGCGGAAGCGATGCAGACCGCAGTGGTGGTCGAGATGGATCGACTCGAGCGGGTTTTCAGTGTCTTCGACCAGGCCAGTGAGCTGCGCGGTTGGGCTCGCGGGGACCTGGCCGACGAGCAGGTAGGTCCCGAGCTGGTCCACCTGTTGGGGCTGGCGCAGCACTGGCATGACCGCAGTGGCGCCACCTTCAACCCCTGCATGGGCCAGCTCATGGCCCTATGGCGTCAGGCCGAAACCAATG
>JANPEN010000411.1:0-4637 GCA_031422955.1 Acidimicrobiia bacterium | reverse complement strand
GGCGGCGTAACGGACGGGCAGACCGCCAATCCAGAACACCTGCCCGGGGGAGAAGGATCCGAACACCCACTGCGCGCTGAAACCCAGCGCGTCCAGCGCCAGGCTTCGTTCGGCGGTGTTGAAGGCGCCGAGGGCCTCGTAGTTCTTCGACCCGCCGATGATGTTCTGCAACAACTGCTCGACCCGCTCAGTCGGGTGCGCACCCGTGGCGGCATACTGCTGCAACCGCTCGGCCATAGGACCGCCGGCGCTAACCGACAGCGAGGGGATGCGGTCACGCATGGCGGGATCGGCGTGGCTGATCAGCCAGTCGGGCAGTTCCATGATGTGGCTGTCCGCATCGAAAAACGTGCGGCCCTCGGCATAGGGCATGGTCGGGGCCTCCCGTGTAGATGAATGCGCGAAGCAAGCTAGCTCGTGCTGAGCCGGTTGGTCGAAGGTATCGAGACGGCGGAAGACGCCATGGCGCTGCGCAAGGCTGGGTCGACTACGGCCAAGGCTGGCATTTCGCCTGCGCCGGGGAGATCAGCGAAAAGGGTTGGCCGGTACCGGCGGGAAAGGCGGTGATGTCACGAGACGACCCATACCAGGACGTTGCTGTCGGTGCTGAGGAAACCACAAGATGCGCTCAGGTTGGGCCGATTACCGATCAGGCGCCTCTCGGATCGCCCAGGGCCTCCAGCACCGAAGCCTTCCGGCCCACAAAGTCAGCCGAGGTGACCAACCGGGCCGGCCGGGGATGCTCGTAGGGCGAGGCCACCCGGGCGACTACCCGGCCGGGGCGCGGCGACAACACGATGACCTCATCGGCCAACAGCAAGGCCTCCTCCACGTCGTGGGTGACCAGCAGCACGGTACGTGCCGAGCCGGTCGTGTCGAGCGTGTCGGACGCATCGCCCGGCGCCACTAGCAGTTGGTCCAACCACGCCTGCAGGTCGCGGCGGGTCAGGGCATCGAGGGCGCCGAAAGGTTCGTCCAGCAACAACACGTCCAACCCAGCCACGAAGGTGCGCAGTAGGGCCAGGCGCTGGCGCATACCCCCCGACAGTTGATTGGGCCATGCCCGTTCGAACCCGGTCAGACCGAAACGGTCGAAGAGGGCCAGGGCGGTGGCGGTGGCCGCCCGACGGTCCAACCCCCGAGCCTCGGCCCCGACGATGGCGTTGCCCACCGCCCTGCGCCACGGCAACAACAGATCGCGTTGGGCCATAAACGCGGTGCGACCCGGCATCCCCACCGTGCTGTGGCCGTCAACCCTGGCCTCACCGGCGGTAGGCAGCATCAGCCCGGCCAGGACCCGCAGCACGGTGGATTTGCCGCACCCGCTCGGTCCGACCAGTGCACAGAACCGCCCCCGCTCCACCCGCAAGGACAGCTCCTGCACCACCTCGAGGGCGCCGTAGCTATGGCGCAACCCCACCACCTCGATCACGGCATGGGCCTGGCCACGAGTCGGGCGATCACGAACTGGGCTCGGTCACGATGTCGTGGACTTGGGCAGGAACTCGTTGGTAAACGCCGCGGCGGCGTCGACCTCGGGGGCCAACAGAGCATTTTTCACTAGAAAAGCGGCGAAATCGCTCCAGGTGTCGGGCCGCTGCACCCCCCAGGGCTGACCCGGATCGCCGTAGCGGGAGGACAGATACACCGCCGAGCGGGTGACGAGGTCCGCGTCGAGCTCAGGGGCGGCCGCCAACAGGGCCCCGGCGGCGGCTTCAGGGTCGGTTCGGGCGGCTTCGTAACCCGCCGCGGTCGCCTTCATGAACGCCCGCACCAGCTCGGGATCCTCGTCGATGAGCTGCTGGGAGGTGGCCACCAACGGGGTGTACCAATCGGGCAGGCAGCTAGCCGGGCCCACCCCGTAGAAGGGCAGGGTGGTCACGGCCATGGCCTCGAGTTCACGCAGACGGATCACGTCCCACCCGTCGAACACCCACACCGCGTCGTAGTCACCGCGGTCGAAGCCGATGCGATAGTCCACGTTGCCGACCTCGACGTAGTTCACCTTGGTCGGGTCGCCTCCCGCGCAGGTTACCAACGCGTCCAGCAGCGCCTTTTCCAGTTCACCGCCGTAACCGGCATAGGTCTTGCCCTCCAGGTCCTTGGCCGACTTGACCCCACGATCGGCGGGGATAACCAACGAGGAGGTGTTGTGGGCCAAGATCGCCCCGACCGACACCACCTCGGCGCCCTCGGCCCGAGCCGGCAACAACGCCTCGGCCACGGAGACGGCGAACTGGGCGTTCCCCGCCGCGATCTGGGGCAGACCGCCACTCTCGCCGGGCTCGACGATGGTCACGTCCAAGCCCTCATCGGCGTAAAGCCCTTTGGCCTTGGCCAGATAGAAGCCGCTGTGGTTGGTGTTGGGCGTCCAGTCCAACACCAGGGTGACCTTGCGGTCCCCGTCCCCATCGTTGCCGGCCCCGGCGGAACTGCCGGCGGTCGCGCCGTTGGCGTCGTCGCCTCCACAGGCCGCAGCCAGTGACGCCACCGCGCCGAGAGCCACCACCGTGGCCAACCCCTTGGTCAACATCGCAGTGAGTTTGCTCATGCACGATCCCTCTCTGTTGGTAGCCACGGGCAACAGACCCGGGCCAGTATCGAAACCAGCGAAAAAAGGGTGACCGACAACAACACGACGACGATCACGCCGACAAACAGTTGGTCGTAGCGAAAGGCGCGCTGGGAACGAGCGATGTACAGACCCAGCCCTCGGGTGGCCCCGATGCTCTCCCCGATCACGGCGGCCGCCACCGCGTAGGTCAGTGAGATCCGCAGCCCGGCGAACAGCCCGGGCAGGGCGGCCGGAACCATGACCATACGTAGCAGTATGTTTCGAGATCCACCGAAACTTTGCACTAACTCGATCAGCTCGGGGTCTACCCCCTGTAGCCCTGCCGCGGTGGCCACCGCCACGGGGAAGAACACCACCAAAGCGACCACGATGATCTTGGGGGCCAGCCCGAACCCGAACCACAACACCAACACCGGGCCCAAGACCTGTACCGGGACCGTCTGGCTGGCCACCAGCAGCGGCTGCAACACCCGCCGGGCTATGGCCCAACTCGACACCACCACCGCCAACACCAACCCGCTCGACACCCCGATGCCGACCCCCACGGCGGTCTCCGTCAGGGTGGCGCTGAGGTGGTTGGGCAGCAGGTGGGCGGTGTCGACAAAGGCCTGCCAGATACGGGTCGGGGCCGGCAGCACCGGGTTGGGACGGCTGGAACGGCGGGCCTTGAGCTCCCACAGCAGGACCAGCGCGACGACGAAAAGCATTGGGGGAGCAAGCTCCCGCAGGAGGCGACGCACGCGATCAGGGGCGGAACTTGTCAGTCAGCGACGCCATGGTGGATTGGGCTCGGCCCTGGCGCGCCTGTTCCACCTTGATGATGCTGACCACGCCGTCGGCCCCGCTGATCAGGGTGGCCTCGTGCACGGCACGAATCAAGGGCCACAACTGATCGGGCTCACCCTCCACCGAGGTGCCCAGCGGGCCCACCTCGTAGGAAAAGCCCGATGCCTGGATCACCGCAATGGCCGCTTCCACATGGGCGTAGCGGACCGCGGCGGTCCCGGGCGGGAACGGCAAAACCTGTAGTTCGACAATCATCCTGCATTCCCTCCGCTCGCATGACCGAGATCAGGTTCCTGGGGTTTTCTCTCAGCCTCGCCATCGAGGCACCCCCAGCAGGTATGCGAGCAACCTAGCAGTACTGTCCCTCCACGTGGAATCAGCCCCGCCTGCCGTCCCCGCCGTCCCGCCGCCCACCGGCCCGCCGGGGCCGGCTATCCCGCCCACGGTCGCCTGGGCTGGGGATCGCATCGTTCTTATCGATCAGCGGCTCCTGCCCACTCGCTTGGAGCTGGTCGAGGCTCACACCGTTGATGAGCTGTGTCGCTACATCGCCACCCTCGCCGTGCGGGGGGCGCCCGCGCTGGGAGCGGCTGGGGCCATGGGAGTGGCGCTGGCCCGGGTCAAGGGTGAGGACCTCGACCGGGCCGCCGAGCAAATCAAAGCCACCCGTCCGACCGCGGTGAACCTGGCCTGGGGCGTAAACAGGGCCCTGGCCGCCGCCGACCCGGTGGCGGAGGCCATGCATTTGGCCGCCGACGACGTGGAACGCAATATGGCCATCGGCCGGGCCGGGGCGCCTTTGATCGGTGCCGGCGCCCGAGTGCTGACCCACTGCAATACCGGCTCCCTGGCCTGTGTTGGCTGGGGGACCGCCCTCGGGGTGATCCGCAGCGCCTGGGAGGCCGGCACCCAGTTGTCGGTCTGGGTGGACGAAACCCGGCCCCTCCTGCAGGGGGCCCGCCTCACCGCCTGGGAATTGTCCCAGCTGGGCATCCCGGCCACGCTGGTGGCCGACGTGATGGCCGGCTCGCTCATGGCCAGCGGGGATGTGGATCTGGCCATCGTGGGAGCGGATCGCATCGCCGCCAACGGCGATGTGGCCAACAAGGTGGGCACCTACGCGGTCGCCGTGTTGTGCCACCACCACCGCATCCCCTTCTACGTGGCCGCCCCCCGCTCCACCTTCGACCCGGCCACCCCCAACGGGGCCGCCATCGCGGTGGAGGAACGCAGCGGGGACGAGGTCACCTCCTTCGCCGGTGTACGTACCGCACCC
>JANPEN010000410.1:0-4916 GCA_031422955.1 Acidimicrobiia bacterium | reverse complement strand
CCCGAGATCATCCCCATCGACAGCGGCCGCGCCACCGCGCCCACCAAACCGTGCACACCCTCCGCGGCGGCAGACCGCCCGCTCATGCTCAACCAGCGTGGCGCTCGACACCCGTTGTCACGCACGGTTTGGTGGGCGCGTTGGCGCGGCCGCTGTCGATGGGGATGATCTCGGGCCGGGGGTGGGCTTGCCGGGGAGGGAGCGCGGACGGCAGCGTGAGCGCGGTCTGCACGCGAACGATACGGGGTGTTGCCATCCTGCGTCAGACAAACCAGCAGCGCCGCTGGCGATCTCGCGGCCGCTTGGTCAATCCGCCGGAGAGGTACGCACCACCTCGTTGTCGGCACGAATCGAGCTGCGAGCACCGTTCGACTCCATAACGGTCGGGCCGCGCGCCGTAGCACTGCGCGCCGAGTCCGGCACGTAGGTTTACGGTGATGGCGATCTCCGATCTTGACCTGCACGTCCTGCAACGCTGGGCCGATCAGCGCATCCCCGCGCATGCCCGATCCCAGGTGTGGATCGAGCTCGACATCAAGCCCGGTCACGTCACCATCGTGGAGTGCCGCCCGTTCTTCTTGGACCCCGACTCCGAACCGACACGCCGCCCAGTCGCCAGGTGCCGTTGGACGAACACAACGAAGACGTGGGCGCTGCTCTGGTGCGACAGCAACGGCCGATTCCGTCTCGTGCCCGACTTCGACACGAGCCCGACCATCGACGCGCTTCTCGACGAGATCGATGCCAATCGCACCGGCGCGTTCTGACCCTGACAGCGGTTCAGCCCACGAGAGTCCACCAAACGTAGAACCCAGATCGTGGATCGGTGCCATAGGTCTTGCCGGCACCGGGCCGACCCCAATCGGGGTCACCGCCAGGTCCGGGGCGCACGCCGCCTGCACCAAGGCAGCCTATTCATCAGACAGCTCCGGGCGTCCCGAAATCACCGCAGCCACGACGCCGGGGTCGACGCGGACCTTTGGTGATCGCAGGCCCGCCTGGTGGGACAAGTCGGCCTCGATCAGCGCCAGCTCCCGTGTCGTGTATAGGTACTGAGTGGGCGAACCCCGGTGGAGTTTCGCTTGTTCAGACCTGAAATCGGTCTCTGTTGAGATCTGAACAACAACCACCGGCCCGACATGCGCCGAGGCCAAGAACCCATCCGCCAGCTGCTCGACCTCCCTCGCGGTGCACGAGCCCGCGGCGGCGTTGGCGATCGATTCGATCACATCGCTCCGCACGAACGTCGACGCCCGCTCAGTCAAACCAGCCGGGCCGCCCAAGCACTCGTACAACCGCGCCACCTGGGTGTCGGTGACCGCTTCGACCGCGACGCGACCGAAACAGGCCTCAAACCGCCAGGCATCGAACCCCGCCGCTGCGGCTTCGACACGCCAGCGTGCGAGGAGGGTATCGGCGTCCACGCCGAGACCTCCTCGCGCGGGGTGTCAAGCGTGGCCACCTGCACAGCCCGCGCCTCCCCGACTCGGCCAGGACCTCCTCGATCTCGTTTCGGCGTTTGCAGAACGCGTCGATCACCGTCTGGGCGATGCCGGTAACGCCGCGGCGATCCCCCCTCCGGTCTGCAAAAACCGCCGGCTCCCCTCCTTCGACCGTTTCCCGCCGGGACGGACGCCGCTCCCCCACCAACAAGCTCGGGTCCGACACCCGCTCGCCCGGTGACGCCTCCGCCAGCCGCTCAGTGTGCTCCTCGCCCTGTTTCAGCAGGAACCGCACGTACTGCGCCGACACCCCCAAGAAACTGGCCGCCTGAGCGACATCCAACAGCCGAACCGGCGCGATCGGCGCGGTCCTGCCCGTGGTGCGGCGCTGGGCGTGTGCTGACAGCAACATCTCCCCGGTGAAGGGGTCCTGGCCCAGCAACACCCGCCCGAAGTGCTCCGGGTCGACCTCCCCAACCAGGCCGAGATCCGCGGCAAGGGTGCCAACCCACCGCCCGGCGGCCTCACCATGGCCGGTGTAGTAGTCCTCCGCCGAGGTGGCGATCTCCCCGATGTAGTACTCCCCGCCGCCGGGGCTGAGCTTGCCGATATTGAGCACGGGCACCGACCCTCCTGCAAGAGGGCTAAGCGCATGCGGGAACCGGAATGCGACCAGGCCGCCCGCCCCTTTACTTGCGCCTTGGCGCAAGTGGACAGTCTGTGCCGATCATTGACAGCCGTCAAAGGGCCGTGCGGGCTGGCTGAGGGCGGGCGGGCTCGTCGAGGTGGCGGAGGCGGGCGACAAGCAGGCCGGCATCGATGGTGGGGGGCCACGATCGGCGAGACATCAACGGTGGCGAAGACCGGCACGCCCGTGACGTCCTCGACGTCCGTTGCGGTCAAGCTCCGGCCCGGCTCCCGGACCAAGACAATCCCATCCGGTTGCGGACCGCCAGCGCCGACCAGGGACCGCAGGGCGAGGTAACACGGGCCCCGGACCACCGCCACGGCCATGACCCGCTCCTCCGGTCCGGGGAGCTGCTCGATGCGCCCGGCGTCCACGACGGTGAAGGCGAAGACCGCCATCGCCGCTGCGACCGTAGTGGATCCCTGGCCTCCCTTGGCGCCAGCCAGCACGATGCGCCGGGCCACTGTAAAGACCTGAACACCTCCCGACCGGCTCGCCTCCGGGCTGATGGGGCTGAAGTCGCTACCCACCGCTGGCTCGAACAGCACGGCGCTCATCGGTTGGCCCGTGCTCGGCTCGGATGGGTACCAGCAGCATCGAGTTGGGAGGCGTGCAGCTCGACCCGATGGTCCGGTATCCGCGTTAATCTGCCGTGCGGCCAGCGGCGGGAACGAGCGACGCACCGCAAACGCCTTGCCATCAATGCGGGCGATCCCGAAGTCGAGGAGCCGGCCCGGCGTCCGGTTCACCGGAGCGTTGCGCCCCACCCCCGACCCCAACCCCAACGAACTGGCCAAGCAACTCACCGACACCTCGAACCCCGCCGGCTCAGCGTCCAGCCATGCTGCGAGCAGGCGGGCCGCCAGCGTGCAACCGGGCCCGATGATCGGCAACCAGAAGATCTTCACATACTCGCTGCGAGGATCGTGCCCCAGGGCGTCGATCACCTGGGTCGCTCCAACCCACCACCGGCCACGGGTCATTCTCGGTCAGCCAGCCCAAGGTGTCGGAATGCAGCGCGCGGGCGGGCTCTGCCTCGAAGTTGCCATAGCGATTGTCGGCATCATGATTTCCTCTCCTCCTCTTGTCAACTGTTTGTAGATAACGTTGACATCGAAGTGTCAATTTCCAGCTGTCAAGGCGGACAGGGTCGCGGGCTTCAAGCTCGCACAGTCTGTGCACTTCATTTGCAACCCCGTCGGAGACGGCGAGCGCGTTGTTCACGTCGGGTTCCCAGACCAGCCAGCAGCCGGGTGGCGAAGAAACTGGAGGACCGGTCATTGCGTCCTTTAGGGTGGTTGGTGGGCCGGGTTACCCCGTGGTCGGCGTGGCAGACAGCGGTGGCGGGGCGCCTGCCCACGAGGCGCCGTTTGAGCCGCAAGGAGCCTGCGAGGCCTGCTGGCGGCGACGATGGGGGCCCGAAACCTGCGACGGGGCGCTCAGCCCAACTGACGGGGCCCGTGGCGGGTCGAGACCGACGACGAGCGCCACGCACCCTGATCGAAGGGCACTCCCACCGATGCGAGCGCCCGGCGGGTTTCGGGTCAGTGGTCACACGGCAGAGCCCGCACGGAATGTTGCGGCGTTGAGGCCTCGACACAAACGGCCGCGGAGCTGCACTGTTGAGACCTCAACAGTGCAGCACTGTGTCTTCTTTCGCATGGCGGCTGGAAAGCTTGTCGAATTCCGAGCGTCGATACGCTTAGCCACCCCATGAAGAAGAACAACACAACCCCGGGCCGGTCGCCATGAAGACCGGCGGATCCGCCCCCCTGCTGGCCGTGGCGCAGGTCGCCGAACTGCTCAACGTGCGGCCGCGACACATCTATCGCCTCGTGTCGGAACGCCGAATCCCGTACATCAAACTCGGCAAGCTCCTACGCTTCGAACCCGCCGCCATCACCGAATGGATCCAGGCCAGCCGCCACAACGCCCCATCCTGAGCTTGCGATTAAACCTGGGGGCTGGGGTCAGGCTGCTCGTTTGATGGCTGGGTAGCGGGTTCTTGGGGGTTTTCGGGTGTCTTTGGGTCGGCCTGGTCCGGGTGTGTCGGATTTCGGTGGGTGCGCTGGTGTGCCGATATGGGGGCGGAGTTGACGAAACCCTCTTCTGACTCGTGATGGTGTGAGGAGGCCTGGTTGTCTGGGGCGTTCCCAGGGGAGGCGTAGGTCGTTGACGAGGCTGCGGCCGAGACGCAACTGGGTGTAGGCGGCGATCACCAGCCATGTCCAGCGGTCCGCTTGTTCGGGGATGCGTAACGCGGGTGTGGTCCAGCCGAGGGTGTTCTTCGCGAACCGGAAGGTGTGCTCGATGTCGAAGCGCCGTAGGTAGGCGCGCCAGACGATGTCAAGGTTGGGGGTGTCGGGGCCTGCCCACCACAGCCAGAGGGTCTTGACAGCACCGGCGGTGGGTTTGGGGAGGTGCTCGACCTGGACACGGATGATGGTGCTACGCACGATTGGTGGTTTGTTGTGTTCGCGCCATCGTCCTCGGCCGTGGAGTTTGGGGTGTAATCCTTGCCAGGCTTGGACGTGGATGTTGCCGTATCGTTTGTCGTGGGTGACGTGTTCGGTGTCGGGGTTGGGCCAGGTGTGGGGTTCGGACAAGGCGAACCGGTCGCCGTGGCGGCGGGGCCGTCCTAGGGTTTGGTCGGGGCGGGGTGTCGGGTCGGGATGGAACACCCGTTTGGGGCTGATCCGTACCAGGATCTGGGCGGGGACGTCGCTCAACGCGGCGGTGAGAGCAATCGGGTCGTAGCCGGCGTCGAACACGAACATGGGGACGTC
>JANPEN010000409.1:0-3112 GCA_031422955.1 Acidimicrobiia bacterium | reverse complement strand
GGATGGGGTTGGGGCCCCGTCCGGGCAGGCAAGTACGGATGGGGTTGGGACCCTATCCCGGGCAGCAACCACAGCAAACGCGAAAGACGAAAATGGCTGAGCTGCTGGTGTTTTTGGTGGCCGGCGGAATTGTGTTGGCTGGCGGGATGGGTGTGGTGTTGTTGTCCCATCCTGTGCATGCGGCGTTGAGTTTGGTGGCCACGTTGTTTGGGGTGGCGGTGCTCTTCGTGGCGCAGGACGCCCATTTTTTGGCGGCCGTCCAGGTGATTGTTTATGCCGGCGCCATTGTGGTGCTGTTCTTGTTCGTGATCATGTTGCTCGGCGTTGATCAGGTCGATGATCTGCGGGTCGAGCCGCTGGCTGGTCAACGTCCGGCCGCGGTGGTGGCCGGTATTTCGGTGTTGGGACTTTCGTTGGTGTCGTTGTTCGTGGCCGGTGGCATCACCGGAAACCCGGCCCCCCCGAACCTCGCCGAGCAGGCCGATCAATCCAATATTGCCCAACTGGGCCGTTTGCTGTTCACCGATTTTGCCTTCGCCTTTGAAGCCACCGCCATTTTGTTGACCATCGCGGTGGTCGGGGCTGTGCTGTTGACCCGCCGACCTGAGCCTGCGCCCGAACCCGAGCCGGCCGCCACGAGTTCGCCGCGTAGCCCGGAGGCGGCCCCATGATGGTGTTGGCCGCCGACTTTCCGCCCGAGGTCACCCCCAGTTGGTATCTGGTTCTGGCCGCCCTGCTGTTCTGCATCGGCTCGGTGGGCCTGCTGGTGCGGCGTAACCCGCTCATCATGTTCATGTGCGTGGAGCTGATGCTCAACGCCGTCAACCTCACCTTCGTTTCCTTCGCCAGAGCCTTCAACGACGTCGGGGGCCAAGTCGTGGTCTTCTTCGTAATGGTGGTGGCTGCCGCTGAAGTGGTGGTGGGCCTGGCCATTGTCGTGGCCGTGTTGCGGCGTCGACCCCAGGCCACCGCCGATGACATCGCCATGCTGAAGGGATGATCGGTGCTTGACCTGGTTTGGCTGATTCCGGCGCTGCCGTTGGCTGGTTTCCTGCTCCTGGCCTGCTTTGGGCGTCGCCTGGGTGACCCATGGGCGGGTTGGCTGGCCACGGTGTTGGTGGCGGCCAGCTTCGCTGCCACCGTGGTGGTGTTCGCCGGTCTGGTCGATCGACCGGCGGAGGAGCGCTTCTTCCTGCAGACCCTGTTCGAGTGGATAGCGGTGGGCAGCTTCGCCGTTGATGTCGGGTTCTTGGTCGATCCGTTGTCGATGACCATGGCGTTGTTCATCACCGGCATCGCCAGCCTCATCCACCTGTACGCCATCGGCTACATGAAGGGGGATGAGCGGTTCTCCAAGTTCTTTGTGTACCTGAACCTGTTCGTCTTCT
This sequence comes from Acidimicrobiia bacterium, assembly GCA_031422955.1. Lineage (GTDB taxonomy): Bacteria > Actinomycetota > Acidimicrobiia > Acidimicrobiales > CAIXPF01 > CAIXPF01. The sequence continues at coordinate 1,724 of JANPEN010000409.1, read as the reverse complement.
CCATGTTGATGTTGGTGCTGGGGGACAACCTGCTCATCACCTTCTTGGGCTGGGAAGGGGTGGGGGCCTGCTCGTACTTCCTCATCTCGTTCTGGTTCACTGACGAGGCCAACGCCTCGGCCGGCAAGAAAGCCTTCGTCACCAACCGGGTGGGGGACTGGGGTTTCATGGTGGCCACCTTCTTGACCTTCGGCGCCATCGGATCCATCCGCTACGCCGACATCTTGGTGCAGGCACCCACGTTGGCCGCGGTGACCGCCACCGCCATCGCCTTGCTGCTGTTCGTGGGGGCCTGCGGCAAGTCGGCCCAGTTGCCGTTGTACGTGTGGTTGCCCGACGCGATGGCCGGTCCCACCCCGGTGTCTGCGCTTATTCACGCGGCCACCATGGTCACCGCCGGGGTGTATCTCATGGTACGGATGAGCCCGGTGCTGGAGGCCTCCTACACGTGGGCGCCCTCCGTGGTGGCCTGGGTGGGGGGTTTGACTGCGTTGTTCGCGGCCACCATCGCGGTGGCCCAGAACGACATCAAGAAGGTCCTGGCCTACTCAACGGTGAGCCAGTTGGGGTACCTGTTTCTGGCGGTGGGCCTGGGTGGGTACGTGCCTGCCATCTTCCACACCATCACCCACGCCTTCTTCAAGGCGCTGCTGTTTTTGGCGGCCGGCTCGGTCATCCACGGCATGCACCACGAGCAGGACCTGCGCCGGTTCGGCGCCCTGTGGAAGGTGCTTCCCGTCACCGCCGTCACCTTCATCGTGGGCTGGCTGGCCATTGCCGGCGTGCCGCCCTTCTCCGGGTTCTGGTCAAAGGACGAAATCCTCGCTTACGCCTGGCAGGAGAACAAGGCGTTGTGGGTCATCGGTCTGCTCACCGCGTTGCTCACCGCCTTCTATATGAGCCGTTTGGTGTTCCTCACCTTCTTCGGCCGCTACCGCTACGGGGATGCCTCGGTTGACGAGTTGCAGGCGGCGTGGGACAACAAGGTGGCCGCCGCCCAGTCCAACGCCGGCCAGGCCGCAACGGTGGTGGAGGAGGCCCGAGCGGGCCAATTGGCCGCCCAGACCGAGGTGTCCGCGGCAGAGGCGGTGCTGCTTGAGGCGACCGCGGCGGCCGCTGAGGCGAGGGCCAAAGCCGATGGGGTGAGCCCGGCCGAGCTCGAGGCGGCCAGGAGCGCGGTGGTGGACGCCGGAGATGACAAGAACGCCAAGAAAGCGGCAGAACGGGTGCTCAAGGATCTGGAAAAGGTGAGCAAGGACGCCGACAAGGTTTTGGCCGGTGTGGCCAAGGCGCAGACCGCCGTGGAAGCGGCCATGGCCAAGGCGGCCAGCGCCGATGCCTCGGTAGCGACCGCCCAGGTCCATGCCCGCGCCGCCACCAAGCAGGCCGCCGCCGCCGCCCGCGAGGCCCAAGCCAGCCGGCCCCGCAGCGAGGTCATTGCCTTGGCCGAGGCACCCAACGACGATGCGGTGGCCGCCTTCCTCAGCCACGATGTGGCCCATCGCCGCGAGTATCACCCCCACGAGTCGCCCTGGACCATGACCGTTCCGTTGGCCGTCCTGGCCGTCGGGGCGCTGGGCGCGGGCGCTTTCAACCTGCCCTTCACCGACAAGCTGCACTTCCTCGAACGCTGGCTGGAGCCTTCCCTTTTCGGAGGGGAAACTCACCTCGGGCTGTCGGGAGCCGGCCAGGCCGGCCTCGCCGCGGTGGCCGTGGTGCTGGCC
>JANPEN010000408.1:0-3070 GCA_031422955.1 Acidimicrobiia bacterium | reverse complement strand
ACGCGGCGCGCCGGCTCGACGGCGACGTCTCGGCCGAATTGCGAGCCACCCTTGAGGCGAAGCTCAGCGACCTGATCGACCAGCAGAGCACCGAGCGGTCCGCCTACGCGCTCGCGCTCTGCGTATCGCCGGACTACACAGCGGCAGTACGACTCGGTCGCACCGTCCAAGAAAGGGTCATCATCGATGACACCTTCGCCACCCGTGACCTCGTCGCCGACCTCAATCGCACCGCGCTCTACCGCGTCCTCACCATCAGCGAGCGCAGGACCCGCGTCCTCATCGGTGACCGTGCCCGACTTGTTGAAGAGCGCACCGACCAGTGGCCGATGATCCGGGCCGGCGAAAGCGCGACCTCCTGGAGTCGAGACGTCGCTCAGTCCTTGGCGGACGAGCACAGCCTGAACCCGTTGCCCACAATCTTCGCCGGCGTCGACCGCACCCTACGAAACACGGTTATACCCAACCTGTTCCCCACCATAGGAATCATCCCCGGCAACCAGGACCGCACCAGCTGGACAGAACTCCACAACGCCGCGTGGCCCCTGGTGTCTGACTGGCTTCGCGCCGATGGGAGCCGAGCCATCGGGGCCCTCGAGCAAGCCCGGTCCAGCGGTCGCTTCGCCGGCGGCATCGAGGAGATCTGGCCCCTCGCCACCGAAGGACGAGTGGCGACACTCGTTGTTGAAGACGGCTACGCCGTCGCCGCCCGAATTGTGAACGGGCAAATCCGACGAGCCGAGGACCGCGAAGCTCCCGACGTGGTTGACGACATCATCGACGACACGATAGAAGCGGTTCTTCGGTACAAGGGAGCGGCCGTGATCGTGGCGGACGGGGAGCTCGAAACGCACGGCCGCATCGCCGCCGTCATCCGCTACTAGATGATTGGTTCCCAACGGGTCAGTCCCGGGAGGCGCCGCTGGCACAGCTAACCTGAGCCCGATGCCTGGGATAGCGCGTGTCGTCAGCAAACGCCACCTGCATGACGCCGACGATAGTGTTCTGTTCTGGCGGTCTTTGCCCCCGGCCGACCGGGTGGCCATGGTGCAACAACTTCGCGCCGAGTTCCATGGGTGGGACGATGCGATTGGACCGCGACTTCAGCGAGTTCATCGCGTGCTGCGTCGCGCGTGACGTCCGGTTCCTGATCGTGGGCGGCTACGCGGTGGCGGCCCACGGACACCCGCGTTACACGAAAGACCTCGATGTGTGGACCTGGGTCGAGCCCAACAACGCTCAGCGGATGACCGACGCGTTGCAGGACTTCGGCTTCGGCTCGCTGGGCCTCACACCCGCTGACTTCCTCGAACCTAACGCGGTGATCCAGTTGGGCTACCCGCCGAAGCGAATCGACATCCTCACCGCCATCGACGGGCTCGCCTTCGAGCAGTGCTACCCGAACCGGATGACGATCACCATCGATGACGTGCCCGTCCCCTTCATCGATCTCGAGAACCTACGACGAAACAAGACCGCGTCCGGCCGACCTCAGGACTTCGCCGACCTCGCCGCCCTCGACGAACCACCGGCGCACTGACCCGAAGACCCGTTACGGTTGCATGGCCGCGAGTCGCTTCGAGATCTCTTCTGGGGAGACGTCCTCGGTGTGGGTGGCGACAATCCATTGGTGTCCGCTTCGACGTAGACCATCAACGTAACAGGGGTACCACCGAGGGCTTGCGGAGTCGATGCACTGGCACCGACCCCTCCTTTTCCCTCGCCCTGCCCCCGGGGCGGGCGACTTCGGTTTCTGGGCACGGGCCAGACGTGCCTTCCCTCCTGGCCGCGCCAGCGCCGCGGAGCGCAGCCGCCGGGTTGCTCCTCTACGCTGGCCCGGTCCCGGCTCCGGTTCGGGGGCAGTGGGGGAGGCAGCAATGTCCGAGGCGCGCGACACAGCGATCGTTCGAGCAGAGGCGGTGCTCCGAGACGAGGTGCAGTCCTGGCTGGCGGAGCACTGGGAGCCCGAGCGGCCGTTGCTGGCCTGGCGTGGCCTGCTGGCCGATTCCGGCTGGGGTTGCCCGGTCTGGCCCGTGCAGTGGTACGGGCGGGGTCTGCCTGCCTCCTTGGCCGGGGTGGTAACCCAGGAGTTCCGGGCGGCAGGCGCGGTGGGAACCGGCGTCGGGGCGGGCGTGAGCTTGGCCGCCAACACCATCTTGGCCCACGGATCCGATGAGCTGAAGGCCACCTACCTGCGCCCCATCATCACCGGTGAGCACAAGTGGTGCCAGCTGTTCAGCGAACCCGGGAGCGGTTCGGACCTGGCCGGGCTCACCACCCGAGCCGTGCGCGACGGCGAGGAGTGGATCGTGAACGGGCAGAAGGTATGGAACACGGGCGCCCACCAGGCGCACCTCGGCATGCTGCTGGCCCGTACCGACTGGGATGCCACCAAGCACCGGGGTCTTTCCTTTTTCGTGATCGACATGCGCCAGCCGGGCATCGAGGTTCGCCCGTTGCGGCAGATGAACGGCCACGCCAGCTTCAACGAGGTGTTCCTGACCGAGGCACGGGTTCGTCACGATCACGTCGTGGGCGAAGTGAACAGCGGCTGGGCTGCCGCCACCACCACCCTGATGCACGAGCGGGGCATGGCCGCCGCCATCGGCCAGCGCAGCTCCGGCGCCCGACGCACGGCCGGCGAGGAGGAGTTGGGCCGCACCCGCCGAGAGTCCGAGGCGGAGGCCGCTGCTTACCGTGAGACCTACAAGTGGTACCCGCAACGGGCCGGGCGCATCGATCTGATCGAGGGGCAGGCTCGGGCGCATGGGCGCACCGATGATCCGGTCGTCCGCCAGGCCATTGCCTCCACGCTCGCTTTCGAACAGTCCGCTCGTTGGACCTCGAAACGGGCGCGGGCGGCCCGGGCGGTGGGCCGCCCGCCCGGGCCCGAGGGCTCGCTGGGCAAACTGTCCTCCAGCGTGACGGCGCGAGAGGCCCATCGGACCCACACCTTGATCGTCGGCGCCCGCGGCATGCTGAACGGCACGGACACGGACGCCGGTGGGCTCATCGCGGAGATCCTGGTGTCCACCCCGGCCCAGTCCATCGCCGGGGGAACCGACGAAAT
>JANPEN010000407.1:0-19462 GCA_031422955.1 Acidimicrobiia bacterium | reverse complement strand
TCCGGCGGCCAACGCCAGCGCATTGCCCTGGCCAGGGCGGTGGTGTCCAACCCCGCCATACTCGTCCTCGACGCCGCCACCTCGGCGGTGGACACCGCCACCGAGGAAGCCATCCACGCCGCCCTGGCCAGTGTGCTGGCTGGTCGCACCACCATCTTGGTGGCCCACCGAGCCTCCACCGTGCGCTTGGCCGACCGGGTCATCGTGGTCGAGGGGGGACGGGTAGTGGACGAAGGCACCCACCCGGAGCTGCTGGCCCGTAGCGCCGAGTACCGAGCCCTGCTGGGCAGCGAAAGTGACCTCGATCCCGGTGACGACAACACCGAGCTCGTTGCCGGTGCGCCGGTTTCCGTCGGTTCGCCGGTTTCGACGGGCGTACCGGTTTCGACGGACCCGCCGGTGACCGCATCGGCGTGGCCGGAGACGAGCGAGGTCCCGGTGGCTAGAGCCGATCTCGGAGCCCTCGGGGGCGGGGGCGGGCGGGGCTGGTACGGCAACGGCGGCGATCTGGCCCCTACCCCCAAGCTGCTGGCCGGCCTGGCCTCTCTGGCACCGGCGAGCGCCCGATCGGGCGTGGATCTGGCTGCGGCCGCGGAGATCGCCCCCGTTGCGTTCCGCATCGGCGATTTCGTGGCGCCCTGGCGGCGACGACTGGTCCTGGGGGTGATCCTGGTGGCGGCAGACGCCTTGTTGACCGTGCTGGGCCCTGTGCTCATCCGTCACGGTATTGATGCAGGGGTTCGCCGGGACAACGCCACCGTAATATGGGGTACGTCGGCGGTGTTTGCCGCGGTGGCCATGATGGACTGGTGGGTCACCCGTGCTGGTGCCCTGCTGACCGGGCGCACCGCGGAGGCCATGTTGTTGAGCCTGCGGGTGCGTATTTTTGCCCATCTGCAACGCCTCTCCCTCGATTTCTTTGACAACGAGATGGACGGGCGGATCATGACTCGCATGACCAGCGACGTGGACGCTTTGTCCCAGCTGGTGCAAACCGGGCTCATCAACGCAGTGGTGGGTGGGGCCACCTGTCTGGGGGTGGCGGTGTTTCTGGTGGTGTTGTCGCCACCGTTGGCCCTGGCCGCGGCCAGCGTGTTGCCGGTGCTGTGGTTGGCCACCAGCTGGTATCGGCGTCGTTCCACGGTGGCCTATCGCGACAGCCGCGAAGCAATTGCCTCGGTCAACGCCAACCTGCAGGAAAACCTCTCCGGCGTGCGGGTCGCCCAGGCCAACACCGGCGAGGCCCGCAGCGCGGCCCGCTTCAACGCCCTCAGCGACAGCTACCGCAACGCCCGGTTGCGTTCCCAACGGCTGCTGTCGCTGTACTTCCCCGGGATCGGACTGTTGGCCGACCTAGCCGCTATTGCCGTGCTGGCCGCCGGTAACAGCCTGGTCGGCTCGGGTGCCACCTCCGCCGCGGTGGTCATCGCTTTTCTGCTCTATCTGAACCTGTTCTTCTCGCCCATCCAGCAACTTTCTCTGGTATTCGACAGCTGGCAGCTGGCCCGTTCTTCGACCGCCAAAATCACCGAGCTGTTGACCACGCCATCGGGCACCCCACCGCCAGCCCACCCGGTGGACCCAGGTCGCCTGCGCGGCGAGATCCGCTTTGAGCAGGTGTCGTTCTCGTACTCGCCTACCGCTCTACCTAACATGCTGCCTACCGCGGGTGGGCCAGATGCTGCCCGGGTGGTCCATGAGGCATTGCACAACATTGATCTTGTGATTCATGCAGGGGAGACGGTGGCCCTGGTGGGGGAGACCGGGGCCGGTAAGTCCACCCTGGTGCGGCTCATGGCTCGCTTTCACGATCCCACCGGGGGCCGGGTGCTGGTCGATGGCATCGATCTGCGCACGATCGACTTGGAGCGTTTTCGCCAGCAACTGGGCATCGTTCCCCAAGAATCCTTCCTTTTCACCGGTACCGTCGCCGATAACATCGCCTACGGCCGGCCCGATGCCAGCCCCGCCGACATCGAGGCGGCGGCCCGGGCGGTAGGCGCCCATCGCTTCATCGCCGCCCTCCCGGAGGGGTATCGCAGCGCGGTGAGCGAGCGGGGAGCTTCGCTGTCAGCCGGGCAACGCCAACTCATTGCCCTGGCCCGAGCGCAACTGGTACAACCGGCCATCCTGCTCTTGGACGAGGCCACCGCCAACCTCGACCTGCGGGCCGAGGCGGTGGTGCGCCGGGCCATGGATGCGGTGAGCGCGGGCCGAACCACCGTGCTCGTGGCCCATCGCTTGGCCACCGCCCGCCATGCCGATGCCATCGTGGTACTGGCCGGTGGGGCCATCGCTGAGGTTGGCACCCATCAGGAGCTGTTGGATGGCGGTGGTGTTTACGCCCGGTTGTGGGAGGCCAACGATGGATTCGCGGTCGAGCCTTTCCGCCCGGTTGCCGACGTCAGCGCCGAGCGTGGGGGAGGAGGTGGGCGATGATGGCCTTGGCCACCCGGTCCCCGTCCTCCATGGGGGCGAAGTGGGTGAGGTCCTCGAACACCTCGAGGGCGCCGTTGCCCAGCGCGGAGGCGATGAGGGGGGCCACCCGGGGGGGAAGGTCGTTGCCGGCGGCCATGGCGCCGCCCGCTCCGACGACGATGGGGCAGGTCAAGCCGCCCAGCTGGCTCAGATCCTTGCGTTCGTTCGACTCGTAGATACGAGCTTCCGTTTCGCCCTCGCAGGACAGCCGGATGCCACCGCCAGCCAACGGATAGCTCCCGATCTCGATGTAGGCCCGCACCGCCTCGGGTTGGCAGCGGCTGAAGGGCGGCTTGGCGGTGAAACGCTCGAAGGCCTCCTCGACGGAGGCGAACTCCATCCGCCGACGCCGGGACGCCTCAATGAGAACGGAAGGAGCCGGGGGCTCGGCCCAGTCGGCGGGGATGATGACCGGCTCAAAGGCCCACAAGGCGGCGAAGGTGCCCCGATGCTGTTCCTCGGTGCGCAACAGGGTGGCCCCGCCCAACGAATGGCCAGCGGCCAGCACCGGGGCGCCACCCATGGCGTGCACCGCGGCCAGCACCTCGTTGACAAAACGACCACGATCCACCGAAAAGGACGCCTGGCGGGGCCGGGAGGCACCGTGGCCCCGGAAGTCCAGCGCCCAGCAATGGAAGCGTTGCTGGAGCACCGGCAGGGCAGTGGCCCACATGCCGGCGTTGAGCCCGTTGCCGTGGGTCAACAACAGCTGGGGGCCGTCGCCACCGTAGTCATGTAAGGCGGCGGGCTCGCCGTCATCGTCGAGCAGTTCTAGAACGTTCATGCGGCCGGTGAGGTTACCGCCCCGAGCTAACGTTCGGGTCCCAACCTGAGGAGGAACCATGAGCGGTCCGGTCGAAAACTGGCAAGCGGCAGCCGAGGCGTTCGATGCCCGGTACCAGGCCATCGCCAAAGATCAATGGGAGGCGTCCACCCCCTGCTCGGAGTGGAACGTGCACCAGTTGGTCGCCCACGCAGTAGGGGTGCAGGCCAGCTTCGGTGGGGCTCTGGGCGGCAACGCCCCCGCCGACGCCGATTGGGCCACCGCCCGCAGCGCCTTGGCCCAGGCCCTGACCCAGCCCGGCGCGGTCGAGGGCACCGCCACCCACCCCGCCTTCGGGGAGATGCCCAAGCAAGTGCTGCTCGGTATCGCCACCACCGATCTGTTGATCCACACCTGGGATTTGTCCCGCGCCATCGGCGCCGATGAGAAACTGCCGGAGGATCTCGTAGCCGGCGCCTACCACGGTCTGCAGCAGTTTCCCGCCGAGGCTCTGCGGGCCCCTGGCCGCTTCGACCCGGCGCTAGAAGTGCCCGCCGACGCCGACCTGCAGACCACCATGCTCGCCTTCGCCGGCCGCAGACCCTAGCCACCTGCGGCGCCGGGTGGTGTTGCGGACGGGCGCTCCCCGTCCGCAACGCGCGCGGATCCGGTAATGAAAGCCAAGGCAGCAGTTTTACGTGAGACCGGCGGCGCGATCAGCGTCGAGACCATCAACGTGGACGATCCTCAACCTAACGAGGTGCTGGTGCGCACCCTGGCCTGCGGGGTGTGTCACAGCGATCTGCATTTCATGCAGGGATCCATCGGGGGGGCGCTGCCCACCGTCTTGGGCCACGAGCCGGCTGGCGTCGTGGAGCAGGTTGGCTCCGACGTGCGCTCGGTGAAGGTGGGTGACCACGTCATTGCCTGCACCTCGATGTTCTGTGGCGCCTGCCAGCAATGCCTCTACGGCCGGCCCCATCTGTGCACCGATCGGCGGGCGGTGCGTCGGCCCAAGGGCTCGGCATCACGCTTGTCCGCCCTGGACGGCACGTCGCTGGCCCAGTTCGCCGATCTCGCAGGTTTCAGCGAGCTGATGCTGTTGCACGAGCGGGCCCTCGTCCGCATTGACGACGACATCCCCTTCGACCGTGCCGCCCTGGTCGGTTGCGGGGTCACCACCGGGGTGGGGGCCGCCCTCAACACCGCCCAGGTCCGTCCCGGTTCATCGGTGGCGGTGTTCGGCGCCGGCGGGGTGGGCAACTCCGTCATCCAGGGAGCCCGCATTGCCGGCGCCCGCCAGATCATCGCCATCGACATCACCGCCCACAAGCTCGATGTAGCCAAGGGTTTCGGCGCTACCCACACCGTGTTGGTGGGTGAGGCCAACCCCGATGTCGACCCGGTCAAAGAGATCAAGCGCATGAGCGGCGGCGGGGTGGACTACGCCTTCGACGCGGTGGGCAACGCCACCTTGGCCGCCCAATGCCTCTACAGCTTGGCCCCGCGGGGCAAGGCGGTAATCGTGGGGGCCATTCCCCGGGGTCAGAGCCTCACCCTGGAACCGGGCCATTTCTACTTGGAGAAGACCCTCACTGGCTCGTTGATGGGCTCCAACCGTTTTCACATCGACGCCCCCCACTATCTGGAGCTCTATCGCCAGGGCAAGCTCGACCTCGATGCCATGGTCAGCGAGCGCATGGATCTGGACCACATCGACGACGCCCTAGCCGCCATGGTCGCCGGCGAGGTAACCAGGGCGGTCATCACCTTCGACTGAGCTGGGCCCGACTGAGCTGGGCCCGCCTGAGCTGTGCGCCAGCACGGTCCTAGCGTGGTGTGGGTGACCGCACCCCACCAACAGCTGGGCACCGAGGCCGATGGCACGAGCCCGGCGCCCCAACGCCCTGCCGCCTACCGGTTTCCCGGCTACAGCCTGGGCCGGGTGGTGGTGGTGGCGTTGGCCTTCACGCTGCTCGGGTTCGGGCTGGCCCGGGTGAGCGGTGGGTCCTCCGGTGGGGCCAACCGGGTCGATGTCGGATTCGCCCAGGACATGATCGACCATCACGACCAGGCCATGATCATGGCCGTGTCGGTCCTCCACAAAGACGGTATCGACGCCAACGTACGCAACTTTGCGTCAGAAGTTTTGATCTTTCAGCGTTGGGAGACCGGCACCTTGGATGCATACCTGGCGCAATGGTCGAAGGAACGAGGCGACCTGGATCGTCAGGCCATGGCCTGGATGGGTATGTCCTCGTCGGTGGCGACCATGCCAGGGATGCAGTCACCCGAACAGATCGATGCGTTGGACAACGCCGTTGGGGCGGAGGCCGAGCGGTTGTTCCTGACCATGATGCGCGACCATCATCGGGGCGGCTCCCACATGGCTACCTACGCCGCCGAGCACGGTGCCGACGCCGATGTGGTGGACATGGCGACCCGCATGGCCCGCAATCAACTGGTTGAAGCCAACGAGTACACCGCCCTGCTCCAACGATTGGGCCTCGAGGGCTGACGGATGCCGGGCTCAGTGGGCGAAGCGAACGTGGGGTAGGAGCGGGTCGAGCCAGCGGGGAATCCACCAGTTGCGTTCCCCGAGCAGCTTCATCAGCGAGGGCACCAACATCATGCGCACCACGGTGGCATCGAGGAATACGGCCAGGGCCAAGGTGACACCCAGCTCGGTGGGAGGGATGGGCCCCGTCACCCCGAAGGCCACGAAAACCACGATCATGACGGCGGCAGCATTGGTGATGGGCCGGCCGGTACGCGCGATACCGTCGCGGATGGCGATGGCGGTGTCGCCGGTGGCCTCGTAGCGCTCGCGGATGGCAGCCAACAGAAACAGCTGATAGTCCATGGACAAACCGAACAGCAGGGCGAAGAAGAACAACGGGGCCCAGGCGTTCACGAAACCCTGATGCTCGATACCGAGAAGCGATGCCCCCACCCCGTGTTGGAACACCAGGGTGGCGAAGCCGAAAGCGGCCCCCACGCTGATGAAGTTGAGCACGATGGAGGAGATGGCGATGGCCGGGCTGCGAAAGACGATGAGCAGGAGCAGGAAGGCCACCGCGGTGATCACGGCGATGGCCACCGGAGCCTTGCCGGTGAGCACCCCGGTGAGGTCGTAGTTCTGGGCGGCCGGTCCACCGACCAAGGCGCTGGGGGCGGCCACGGCCATGGCGCTTCGCAATCGCCCGACCAGATCGGCGGTTTCTGGTTCGTCCACCGCGGTGCGGGGGGTGATGCGCAACACCGATCGAGCGCCGGCGGCGTCGGTCGTTTCGGGTTGGGCTACCAGCTGGGCCTGCATCACGTTGGGGTCGGCCCTGGCCACCTGGAGGGCGGCGTCGACCTCGCCGGGTTGCAGGGTGACGAACAGCGGGGCGGCGGCACCGGGTCCGAAGGTTTGCACCAACAGCTCGTAGCCGTCGCGGCTGGAGCGGCCCTCGTCGACCACCCGCGCGCCGGGCATACCCAGATCCATGCCCACCACCGGGGCGGCCAGCCCCAACAGCAGGGCCAGGCCGACCACCAGGGTGATGCCCGGCCGGCGCAGGGCCAGCCCGCTCCAGCGGGCCCATCGACCGCCTCCGCCATGCTGGGCAACGGTGCTGGTCTTGGTCCCGCCCCGGCCCACCACGACGCGGTCACCCAACGCCACCAGCACTGCGGGCAGCAGGGTAAGGGACGCGGCGGCCACCGCCGCTACGGCCAAGATCATGCCAAGGGCCATGGAACGAAACACCATCACCGGAACCACGAAGACCGCGGCAAGGGACAGCACCACGGTGAGGGCGGAGAGGAACACGGCCTTGCCGGCGGTGTCGAGGGTGGCGGCAATGGCCTCGGCCGCGTCGCGCCCTTCGCCCCGTTCCTCCCGGTAGCGGGTCACGATGAAAAGGCTGTAGTCGATGCCCACGGCCAGGCCGATCATCATGGAGAAGTTCATCGACCACACCGACATAGGGGTGACGGCGGTGGCCAGGTGCAAGGTGGCGAAGCCGACGGAGATTCCGGCCAGGGCCAACAGCAACGGCAGCCCGGCGGCAATGGCGGTGCCGAAGGCCAAGAACAACAACAACATGGTGGGTAGGCCCGAGAACAGCTCAGCCTTGTGCAGCGCCGCTTCGTTGGAGGCGTTGAAATCGCTCCAGACCGGCCATTCGCCGGTGACCTCGGCCCGGGCCCCCTCGGCCAGGGTCAACGAGCCGATGGTGGCGATAACCGTGCCGGCCGATTCCGGTAGCTCTGCGTCGGTGGCGGCATCGAGGGACACCGGCACCAACACGCTGCGTCCGTCGGCGGACACCAGCCCCGACTCCGCCGGCAACGCCAGAGGATCGGCTACACCGGCGACACCTGGGGAGCCCTGCAGGGCGGCCAGCACGGCGGTGAGGGCGGCGGTGTCCTCGCTCACCGGGCGCGGCTGTTGGATGACCACCACCGCGGCTTCGGCGCCGACCTGGGGGAAGTCGTTGCGCAACTCGTCGCGAACCTGTTGGGCGATAGAGCCCTGCGCTTCCCAACCGGCGCCGGAAAGGGCGCCGTTGACGGTGACGGCCAGCGGGGCGGCCACCAGGGCCACCAGCAACCACACCAGCATCACCGGTCGGCGTCGTTGGGCGGAGAACCGGCCCAGCCGGGCGAACCAGCCGGGGTCTGGGCGGTGCTGGTCGGGGATGGATTGTTCGAGGAGGGTCGCCATAGGGGTCTCAGGCCAGTTTCATGAACAGGCGTTGCACATCAGCGACGGAGTAGCCCTCCCGGGCGGACTCCTCGGGGTTGGCCACACACCAGGTCAGCCCGGCCGCGACCAGCAAGAAACCGGCCTGATCGAGCGCCTTGCTGGCCGCACAGATCTGGGTGACCACCTCGCGGCAGTCCCTTCCCTCGCTCAGCATGTTCTGCAGTCCCCGCACCTGGCCTTCAATGCGGCGCAGCCGCCGGGTGAGATCGCCCACCACATCCTCGGGAATATCCATGGTCGCCTCCGCTCGTGCGGCGCCCCCGAACACGACGGCGCCCGATCCAGACGGTCCGGTGCATCCCCCAACCGCGTACGCCACACTAGCAGGTACCCCCAGGGGTATCGGATACAGACCAGTGGGGGAGGACAAGGCCGGGGCAGGACCCCGGCGATTACCGAAAGCGCGACGGCCGTGTAGCTTGACCCCGCTGCAGGCTCTCCAGACTCGCCCGCAGGAGTCGACAGCGTGGCGACGCCACGTTCGGGGGTGGTGTAGTGAGTATCGAAAGACAGACCACAACCGGCGGGGCCGAACACGGCTCACGGCCGCCCCGGGGGAGCCTGCTGAGGCGACGGAGCATCCAGCAATGAACCCGGCGCAGCTGTTTCTGCAACGGACCATTGATGGGCTCTCAAACGGGGCGCTCTATGGGTCCCTGGCGCTGGCCTTGGTCGTCGTGTATCAAGCCAGCGGGCGGCTCAACCTGGCCCAAGGTGAGATGGGCACCTTCGGCACCTACCTCTCATTGGTGTTGTCCTCGCCGGCGTCCCCGGCCCTGGCCGGCACGGCCTTCGCCGCCCAGTGGATCCCAGGGGCGCCGTTCCGTCTGGGGGTCTCCATTGTCGTCGCCATGGTCCTGTCCGCCCTGCTGGCGGTGCTCATCGAGCGGCTCATCGTGCGGAGGGTCTCCACCCGGGATGTGCGCTCTGCCGTCAGCGTCACCATTGCCCTGCTCCTCGGCATCAACTCTCTCGTGCGTAGGTTTTGGGTGTCGCGCTCGCGGGGTTTCGCCTCGCCGTTCCCCAACGAGCCCGAAGACTATGTCAGCCTCGCCGGTGCTCGGCTGCGTTACACCACCATCGGAACCTGGCTTACCCTGCTGGCCGTGCTCGGCTTGCTGGCCTTGATGGTGCGTCGGACCAAGGCGGGGCTGGCCTTTCGAGCGGTGGCCTCCAACCCCGACCACGCCCGACTGGTCGGCATCCGTAGCGGTCGGGTCCTGAGCGGCGCCTGGGCGTTGGCCGCCGCCATTGGGACCCTGGTGGGTTGCCTGCTGGCCTCGCGGCTCATCCTGGAGCCGAACATGCTGCTCCGGCTCATCACCTATTCCTTTGCTGCTGCCACCATTGGGGGCCTCTCGAGCCCCGGGGGGGCGTTGATCGGGGGCCTGTTGGTGGGCGTGGGCCAGTCGATGCTGGCCGGTTACGTCGGCTTCATTGGTTCTACCATGACCGTGCCCGCCACCGTGGTGATCATGGTGGCGGTGCTGTGCATACGCCCGGCCGGGCTGTTCGGGGTACGTCGGACGGTGCGTTCGTGAAGCTCACCATTGAACGAGGGGGCTGGCGCTGGCAGGCGTTGCTGGTTCTGGCGGCGGTGGTCGCCCTGGTCGGTTTGGTCCTGCCGGAGATGCTCCTGCCTTTCATCGAACGCCAGGAGTGGACCAAGGTGGTCGCCCTGTCGGTGTCGCTGTGGGGGCTGGTGTTGTTGTTGGGTCCCGCCGGTCAACTGTCGCTGGGACACGGTGCGTTCATGGGCTTCGGTGCGTACTGCACGGCGGTGTTCGCCACTCGTTACGACTGGCCGGTGTTCGTGTCCTTGCTCCCGGCCATGGCTTTCGGTTTCCTCTTCGGGGTGCTGGTGGGTTTGCCGGCCCTGCGGGTGCGCGGCCAATACCTGGCCATGGTCACCTTGGCGGTGGCGGTGGCCTTCCCCCAGGTGATCCAACGCTTCTCCTGGTTCACCGGAGGCGCAAGTGGGCCCAGCCCCCTCTCCGACCAGGTGGCGCCGGGCTGGCTTCCCTTTCTCGAGGACCATACCTGGCTGCATGTACAGATCTGCCTGGTGGCAGTGGTGGCGTGGTTCTTGGTGTACAACCTGCTGCACAGTTCGACCGGTCGGGCCATTCGGGCTGCTGCCTCCAACGAGGATGCGGCCGCCGCCATGGGAGTGCCGGTGGGTCGCACCATGACCCTGACCTACGGGTTCGGAGCGATGCTCGGGTCCCTTGGGGGAGGGTTGTGGGTCATCCAGGTCCGTGGGGTGTCCACCGATGAGTTCGACGTACTGCGCTCCATCATCTTGTACGCGGTCGTGGTATTCGGCGGCTCCTCGTCGTTGGTGGGTGCCTTCATCGGAGCCCTGCTGTTCGTGGGGGCCGGCTGGATCATCGCCAAGTTCGGCTGGAAGGAGAGCCCGAACATGATCTACGCAGTGGTGTTGTTGGCGGTGACGGCGTTCTACTCCGGAGGTCTGGCCGAGATCGGCGCTCGGCTGAGTCGCCGGGTGGTGGAGGTGGTCGACCGGGTTCCCGAGGCCGCTGAGCTCAGTTCCGGTGAGGCTGTGACCCAGGGCAACCTCCGGCGTTAGCGTGTCGGGATGATCAGCGACGAGGAGATCAGATCCGCTCTGGCGGCGTTCCTGGAACCCCGCACCAAAGGGGCCCGTGGCACGGCCCTGGGGGCAGGCAGCGACGACCTCGAATCGGGCCGACGGTATCTGGCCGCGGCGGCCGATGGTGGCTGGGCGGTACCGTCGTGGCCCTCCCATTTGGGTGGGCGGGGGGCCTCGGCGGACGAGGTTCGTGCCATACGGGGGGTGCAGCGCTCGTTCGCCTTGCCTGACCTGTACGTGTACTCCGTGGGCCTGGCCATGGTTGGTCCGACCTTGATGGCCCACGGGGGTGAGGACCAGCAGCGGCGCTGGATGCCGGCCATTGCCGACGGCTCACAGATCTGGTGCCAGATGTTCTCCGAACCGGAGGCAGGATCAGATCTGGCCAACGTGGCCCTGCGAGCGGAACAAGACGGCGACGAATGGCGCCTTGAAGGCCAGAAGGTGTGGACCAGCCGGGGTATGTGGGCCCAGTGGGGACTGGTCCTGGCCCGTACCGACCCGCACGTTCCCAAGCACGCCGGGCTGACCATGTTCGCGTTGGACATGGCCGATCCCGCCGTGGAGGTCCGCCCGTTGGTGCAGATGAACGGGGATCGTCATTTCTCCGAGGTCTTTGTATCTGGGGCTCGGGTTCCTGACGCGTGGCGCATCGGTGATTGCGGCGCTGGCTGGGGGGTTGCGGTCACCGTGCTCGCCCACGAGCGAGCCGCCGCCGGTGGGGCAGGCGGCGGTGGCTCCGGGGCTGGTAATGGCGGGGCCGGCGGGCGGGCGAGATCGGCGCCGTCCTGGTTGGGTCGTTTGGGGCAGACGGGGCGGATGGATGATCCGGTCTGGCGGCAGCGGGCCATGCGGGCCCACGCAGCCGACCAGGCGGCTGCTTGGACCAACCGCCGCGCCGCCGCTTCTCGCGCCCCCGGCCCTGCAGGCTCGGGAGCAAAGCTGCGCGGCACCCGGCAGTACCGCGACCGGGCCTATCTGGGTCTGGATGCTCAAGGGGCGGAGGCGATGCTGGCGGAGGCGGAGGGCTCGGTGGAGTTCCTCACTGCGCCCTCCATGTCCATCCGGGGCGGCACGGATGAAATACAACGCAACATCGTGGGCGAACGAGTCCTCGGTCTACCCCCGGAGCCGAGGGTAGACCGCGACCTTCCTTGGAGCCGCAGTCGTTCCGGCCTCGCCGAGAGCTGAGATTCGATCGGTGGGTTCGATGCGAATGGCACGGTCGCGGAAGGCGGGACCTTGGAGGTTCCGGGCCACGGTATGAGCGTCCCGCGTCACCTCGTCGCCACTTTAGAGAGGGCTGCGGAGGATCCCCGGCAGCAGAAAGGCCCGCAGATAGCTTCGGGTCACCTCGGCGCTGCGACGCTTGGGTCCGGACACGCTCACCAGTGACAGCACGGCCCGCAAGATCCACTCGGAGGCGTCCTCGAGCTCGACTCCTGGACGGACCTCGTCGGCCCAGCGCAGGAACATCGGCCGGAAGAACTCGGTGATCTTTTCGAACAACGCCACCGACTGACCGGCGAGCACACCGCCGGCGATGCGAGCGTCTTCGACGCTGAGAAGTCGGCTGAGGCTGGGATCGCGCTGGGCCGTGCGCACGCTGTGCTCGACGAAGTCCACAATGGCGTCGGCCAGGGTGGGCTGCTTGTCGATGCGGTTCTTGACCTTGGTCAAGTACCGTTCCGTGTCTCGCAGAATGACCCCGAGCACCAGCTCGTCGCGGCCGCCGTCGAAATAGCGATAGACCGTAGCCCTCGACACGCTGGCCGCTCGGGCGATGTCTTCGATGGTGGTTTTGGCCGGGCCGAACTGAGCGAAGCAGGTTTCTGCGGCGTCCAGTAGCCGCGCCCGCGCTTCGCTGCCGTCCTCAGGGGCGTCGTCTTGCCCCCAGCGCAGCGCAGCCTTGTTCACCGGGTAAGTATGTCAGACCCCTCCGCGGCCGCCGACCATCGCTCCCGGCTGCCGACAGCTCGCCGAGTCGTCCCTGTTCTCACGGAGGCGCCAATTATTCGCACCGGGCGTGGCCGGCCGAACGTCGGTGACGAGCCATCTGCGCAACGTGTACGCGAGCCGTTGAGCCTGTATGCGTCGTCCCCGGTTAACGGACTGCGTCCAGTCGGTTGGAGGGGCGCCGCGTACACGTTGCGCGCAGAACCCCCTGAACGGGCCCATCTCACTGCCGGCATCGGCAAGGGGCCAGTAGCTCCGTAGGCGAGTTGCTCAATACCGCACAGTATCTTCCAACGTGCTGGCTAGCCGGGGTGACGCCGGTACGTTGGGGCTTGGCACGCGAACCACGCCATCGTGCCGCCAGTGGAAAGGCCCAACCATGGTCGAGCCCGTCTTGCCGGGTGATCTGATCGAGGCCCGGAAGACGCCTTTGTTCGACGCCCAGTCCGTACCCGCCGCGCTCACCAAGGCGCACCGCACCAGCGTTTGGGCGGTGTTGCACGTGGAAGAAGGCCACGTTCGGTTCCTGGACCTAGAGGGCGAGAGAGCCCGAGACGTGTCCGTGGAGGCGGGCGGTCAGGTTGTCATCATGCCCGAGGTGGACCATCGGATTGAACCATCGAGCACTGCCACCTTCTTCGTACAGTTCTACCGCCAGAGTGATGTCGGTCGACCGCAGCCCGCTTGACCCGATGGCGGTGGTGTCCGCGGCCAGCAACCTCGATCCCCAGCGTCTCCAGCAATGGGCCGTGGATCCGCGTTCCCGGCAGGCCTTCCGGACATCACCGCCGGCGAGGCAGCTGCAGTCGTTGCCATCGCCGACCAGATCGTTGCGGCTGCGGCCGCTGCGTTGCGGGAGAGCAGTTCGACCTGACGCTGCGACCGCTTGGCGTGGCGCCGACGAACGCTTGGGTGGCGGCCTGGCCGATCGTTCCGCCGGCCCCGGTGATCAGCACCACTGCACCGTCGAGGTTCGAGATAGGACCTTCCCAGCGCCGCAGCGCGCGGTCAGCCGACGGGCTTGTCCGCGCTCGAGGACCAAGCGGCCATCAAGGTGTTTGACGGCAGGCTCTCGTCGACGAGCTTCTTCGCCGTCTCGATCCCGGCGATCGGCAGACCGGTCGGGTCGAGCACCCCGATCTGCACCAGCACCGAGGCCTGATCCCAGTAGATGTGCTCGTGGTGCAGCTTGTCGCCCCGGAACTTGACGATGGCCACGAGCGGGATCTCCACGTAACGGCCGGTGGGGGCCACGCCGGGCAGCATCCAGTCGATCTCGCTGGTGTGGGTGAAGCAGAAAAGCATCTCGTCGACCAGGCTCGTCGCTCCCACCGTGCGGGACAAGGCGATGAGCTTGGTGTCGGGCGGGTTGGCGTTGACGAAATGCCATTGGTAGAAGCGGGAGAGCTCACTGGCGCCGACCCCGCCGGTCATGGTCGGGAGGTGGTTCACGTAGGGCTCGGCCACCATCGTCGCCATGGTGTCGGAAACGTTGCGGGCCGCGAACTCGTAGTAGCAGTGCTGCTCCCAGAGCGCTACCAGGTCGTAGACCGGACCCAGCACCGAGCGGAACAACGCCATGGTGCGTTCGTAGGCGACCGTCGCTGCGGGCTTGTCGTAGTGCTCGCCATCGTCGCGAGCAAAGGCGTGGTCACGGCCAGGATAGGTGTGGAAGGCGGCGTTGGCCTTCCTGGCAAAGGCGGCCTGCAGGGCGTCGCGAGCCTCTGGGGGCGCAAACGAGTCGAGCTCGGCGAAGTGGAACAGGATCGGGCAGGTGATCGCCCCGACCTCGTCGACGTGGGCTTCGAGACCCACGCCGTAATAGCTGACGGCGCACTCGACATCGGTGCGGGCTGCCGCGAGCATCGCCAGCTTGCCGCCCAGGCAGTAGCCGACGCAGCCGACGCCACCGGCCTGGCCGGGATCCGCTCGCAGCGCGTCCACGGTGGCGGCCATGTCATCAATGCCCTTGTCGAGGTCGAAGGCGCTGAAGTGAGCGAAGGCCTGCTGCCACTCCTCGGGGCTGTACCCAAGGTCGATCCCCGGCTTTATCCGCCAGAACAGGTCGGGGGCGTAGACGACATAGCCCTCCTCGGCGAACCGGTCGGCCATCTGGCGCACGTACTCGTTGACTCCGAAGATCTCCTGGGCGAGCACGATGCCCGGACCGGAGCCCCGGGCCGGCCGGGCCACGTAGGACTGGAATGTTCCCGAGCCATCGTTGGCTGTGATCGTGACGTACTCACCCATGGCTGCCCCCTGCTTCGGCCAATGAGATGGCGGACGGGTCGGGACTCTAACAACCGCGCCTGCGGTTGGCGGGCTGCGTCCTCGCCGAGGGCCGCGACCGGACGGGGAGCCGTGCTCGAGCACAGGTAAACGGTGTATCTACAGACAGATGAGTTCTATAAAGTAGAGGTCGGCTCTCGGGTATAGAGCAGTGACGTGCGATGTACACGGTCTGCGACCTGGTCGCGTAGCTCGGCGGGCTCGAGGACGTGAATGTGGGGTCCGAGCGACATGATGTCCACCACCGCAACTTCGACGTTCTGAACCCGAAATGTGGCATCGAGCCAGCCGTCCTCGGCACCAGGGGACCTTCGCCGTACGCGCAGTGGCTGCAGTCGCCCGAGCACTGCCGCCAGCCGCTGGCCTTCGGGAGTTACCCGGACGCGGGCCCTGCTCGGTCTGGGTTGACGAGCGCTCGGCTGCCAATGGGCCGGGCTCGTGAGCTTCGATGTGTAGCCATCGAGCAGTTGGAACCCGCCGCCGGGGCCGCGAGTGGCGTAGACAGGCACGCCTGCCCCAGAGAGCGCATCGATGTCTCGCAGCACCGTCCGCTCGCTGACCTCCAGCTCAAGGGCCAGCTCGGCGGCCGTCACCCGTCCGGGTCGTTGCAGGATGAGCATCAAGGCGATCAGCCGGCCGGCGCGCATCCGACGATGTTCGCAGAGCCCGTGTATTCATGACAAGAGATGTCAGTCTCCGATCTCTATCATGGCGAGGACCGACAAGAAAGGAGCGCTGATGGCTGTCAACGACGTGGAGGGCGCAGGCACCCCACAGGATCCGTGGATCCTCACGACCCCGCCGGGCAAGTCCGAGTTTGAGGCGTACCGCGACCTTGGCGTGAGTCCCCCAGCGTTGGTGGTGCAGGTTGGTGCGACCCAGCTTCGCTACCACCTGCGTTGCATCGAGGATCTGCACGCCATGCTGACGGAGCGAGGCGACTGGATGGCGTTGGGAAATGCTGATGAGCAGAAACCGGCTGCGCCCGACACGGTGGAGGCGTGGGGACGCGCCACCGACAACCCGGTCGATGGTTGGTACGGCCTCAAGAAGGGCCTGCGCGGTCGGTTCGGGAACTACGTGCCCCCGGTGCTCGAAGCTCTCGGTCTGGCCGAGGTGGAGCACAACGCCCGCAACAACCGGATGCGAGCTCTGTGACGGCCACGGCCGGGCCGGGGTTAGCTGTTCCACCACGGCATCGTCGGCGGGGACCGGCGCCTACCAAGACGCCGCGCTCGTCGTGTCCGCCTTGACGTCGCTGCCCGTTCGTGTTCATTGAGGTCCTCTATAACCGGCAACGCCACCGAGCCAGCCTCGACCACCTCACCCCGGCCGAGTACCTTGCCCGCTGGCGACAAGCTCACGAACCCTGAATCTCACATAAACCGTGTCTAAGAAACCGGGGCAACATCAGTCGGCACGTTAAGCGGGTCGGATCGCCTACTCGGCAGGGGTAGTGCGGCCGTAGAGGTTCTTGCTCACCTCGTATGCGTGCTTCTCGAGGTCGAGCGCGTCGGCCCGAGCCTTGGCCAGGGCCGCGTCGTCGAGCTTCGCGAATTCGACCAGCTCCAGTTGTTCCTGGGACGGGTCGGGGCCTCGCCACCCGACGCGCACCTCGCCGACCCCGCGGGCGTAGTCCTTGACCTGGAACACACCTCGCTCCGCCAGGCTCGACTCGGCGATGACCGTGACGTTGTCATAGCACCCGAGCGGGACACAGGTCTTGGCGCCGACCTGGTCGATCTTGGCGTAGTCGGTCCAGTCGACGGCCGGGCCCCAACCCTGGTAGTAGCTCGGCGAACCGAGGCTCGGTTCCGGGCGCATCTTAATACCGGGCTTCGCGTCGGCGTAACCGGCGATCCACGTGGGCGCCTCGAGGAAACGCCCATTCTTGTACTCCTCGGGGTGCTCGCCGAAGTACCAGACGTTGCCCTTGCTGTCCTGCGCGTAGAAGGCGATCTCCTTCTCGACCACGGCACCGCCGTCGGAGTCGAGGATGTAGGCAACTGCCGTGCGAACCCCGGCGATCTCCTTCGTAAGATTGGTCACCGTGAACTCGACGCGCCGGGAGACCTTCGCGCCTTGATCGAGGGCGGAGCCCTCGTAGGTCCAGCGGCTGCCAGCGAGCAGCGGGTACCACGAGTTGTCGATGATCGCGGAACGGGCAGGATCAAAGCTCCGCGCGTCGAAGGGTTCGAAGGTTGGTTCCTCAGTTGCGCCGGCTGCCGTTGTCGCCGCGGACGTTGTCGCCGCCGCCGAGGTCGACGTGAGCTTGGAGGTGGAGGTGGAGGCCGCCGTCGTCGTCGCCACGGCTGCCGTGCTCGCTGACGCGCTGTCACCGGTCGACTTGTCGTCGCTGCTGCATGCCGATGCGAGTATCGCGAGGAGCGCTGCTGCTCCACAAAGGGTGTATCGCACTCGCACGATCGTCCTTTCCTCCATCGTTCCGACGGGCTGGATGTGGGTTCTGCACGGTTCCGGTGACTGGCTCAGGCAGCCGGAACGCCCTTGATCAGGTCGACGTGCTCTTCCCGAAGGGTCTTCTCGTACTCCGCTTGCACTGCGTCCTGCACCTTCGAGATGTGCTTCTTCTCGCATTCGACGTCGCTGCGAACCATCGCCACCTCTTCACGCTGCAAGGCGGCGAGCGCGGCGGCGTCATAGGTGGCCCTGCGCGCATCGGGAGGGCCGACGATCAGATCGAGCCTCCGCAACAACAGCACGTCAACCTGTTCGGGAGAGCCCAGGCTGTCATACCCGGAGTCTCGCATGCAGTCGGACCATTTGCTGATCGCTTCCACTACGCGTTGGTCGGTGACGATCCGCTGGTCGAGCTCATCGAGGAGGGACACCAAGCTGTCCAGCAGCTCCTTGCCGCCGAACACCTCCTCGGTTGCCGATTTCGTGCAACCCCCGAGCTGGCCGAAGAAGCCGGTGTCGACGGCCTGCGCGAACGTGGCGCCGTGGTTCTCGCCATAGAGCGCGTCGTCGTACGCACGCTGATCGGCCGGCGTCAACGCCTTGTAGATGAAGGTGTTCGGATCCGCGGGTAGGTTGCGTTGCTTGTCGTAGAGCGTTGAGATCCCGTAGCCGAACTGCTTCTCGAAGTCCTCTTCGCTCATGCCGGACGAGCCGATGAGCGCGGCCCGTTGCGCCCCGGGGTCGACAGGCACGTACTCGAAACCCTGACCTCGCATGCAGTCACGGACGAGGTTCTCCGCCCGAGCTTGACGCTTGAGGATGCCCTCCTGGTCGAAGCCCAACTGCACGTCTACGGGCTTCACTTCGTCACCTCCTCCGCCGCAGCCGCTCAGCAGCAGGCTCACCACGACAACCGGCAGCAGCCAGCAGAAGGTGCGGAGGTCGTCGCGCCGTGCAGCGCTCATGCGGCTCCTTCGATGCTCGGCACTGGGTGAACAGCGGTACGACCGGCGACGGAATCGCCCGAGACGAACGTGATGAGCCGCCGACCCAATCACTCGCCGAGGTTTGTGGTACGTCTCTTCGGGCCGCACAATACTCGCTATCGCGCGAGTGGGCGAGTCGGGAGCGTCTTACGACGGCCCCCCGTCGTGCGGGAACGAGCCCGAATGACAGAGAGGGGCGCCGATACCCGACTTCTCGCCGCAGCACAACCGCCTCCAGGGCACCCATCTGGGTGGCCAGGACAACGCCGGCGCGCATCGTTTCGGTGTTCGGCCGCGTCGGGCCTTCGACGCCGAGGCTCCCGAGACTCGGAGAGCCGTCGCACCGATCGCGTGAACCTCGACGGCTCGGAACGCCGGTCATGCTGATCGGCCCGTCCGGCGAAGCCACGTCGAGTGGGACGTCACGTCGGCGATGATCGACCGGGTCCAGGTCTTCGTCACGAGCGACGCGCACCAGTGGTGGGCCTGCGTCGTTGAACGCTGGGTGCTGCGGGGCGTTCTGGCGGATTTTGGACAGGTCGGCGTGACCAATAATGCCGGCGATGGGCGGTCCCGGCGCGCTGTCGCTGGTGTCGGCGGCGGCCGCGACGAACTCGACCTCGCCCACCGGACGTAGTTCTGCCGGCCCGTCCTTCGGTACTCGGCGTGACATTCCACAAAAGCCGTGCGAAGGACGTTATGGCCCGTCCCGGTATCGGCATGCAGGTCATCAAGCATGTAAGGCGTGCCGGTGTGGCCCCGTCCCTGCCACAGATGGTGGTGGGCATCGCAGATCGGCACCTCGGGGTCGAGGATCTCCTCGCGGCGTGGGGGGTGACCGGGGAACCGGTGTCGCTGTTCACGGAGGAAACTAAGCGGTCATTTCTGTCACCGTTTGGCGCGATTGCTGTAACGCAGCCGACGTCGAGTGACTATGGTCACGCGTTGCAACGGGGTGGGCCGGTGAGACGCCTGCCTCGGGATAGCCACCGTCAACGGAGGACACATGCGTTTCGATTTCCTGCAGCACCACCTACAGCACCACGGTCACGCTCACCTGTCGCGGCGGGACCTGCTCAAGGCCGGTGCCGCCGGCACCGCTGCCGCCGCGCTCAGCGCCACTGCGCTGTCGGGCGTGGCCGGTGCCGGCGGCGGCGATGACGACGATTGGGACGACCATACCGGCTCCCCCGGCGGGG
>JANPEN010000406.1:0-1838 GCA_031422955.1 Acidimicrobiia bacterium | reverse complement strand
CTTCCACATGCCTATATTTCCTATGACGTTTGTCGATCCAAAAAGGTTGCAACTGCGTTTTGTGAACGCGTGTTTGAGCATCCTCAGTTGCATGGTCGTACACCGTGTTACAATCCTCCCCATCAGGAGGCCATCACTTGTTACCCCTTTACACCCAGCTTATCTTTTGGAGCGTCCCCACCTTTCGACTGCTGCTGGCGCTTGCGATAGTCGTGCGTCAGGAGAAAAAACTCGATGCAGTTCCAGAACGGGCGCCCCCCCAGGACCTCAGACCAGTACCGCTCGAACTCGTCCAGCCACCGCCGCTTGATGCCATTCAGAATCAGGAACTCGTACACCCGCAGCCGTATGGCGGCCAGTACCAGGCCCCGTCGCACGGCGTTGGCGAGTCGCGACCGTCGCCGTTCCCCGTCGAACACACCGAACTTGTCGTAAAGCCGGCTGAGATGTTGCTTCACGGCGGCGTCGCTGACGGTCAGCACTATCGCTATCTCGTGCACGGACGCCGGCTCGGTGAACGGGTCGCCCGCCAACAACGGCTGACACAGGGCAATCAGGACGTCGCGTTCTCGGCTGGTGATCACGGGGGCATCGTCGGTGACCGAGGTGACCGCACCCGCGGGGCTAGGCACACCTCGCAGCACCAACCGGGCCCGGCCGAGGCGAACCTCGTCCGATGCCCGCAGGACGCGTCGTATCTGCACGCGCTCGCCATTGACGAACGTACCGTTGCGAGAACCGAGATCCTGGACGAACCACGAACCCCCGAGCCACTCGAGCAGCGCGTGCACCCGCGAGACAGAACTGTCGGCCACGACGATGTCGGCTGCATCGGAGCTCCCTATCGTGGCCCGAGGTGTTGGCAGCGCAAGGAGTTGGCGACCGGCCCCGGTCCACAGCTCGAGTTGTCCTTCCACGAATCCCATCATCGCATCCTCCGCCGTACGCTTCAGCAGAATCCGACGAAGCTCGTCCTCAGCGAGGTCGGGAGCACCACTGCTTGGCTCAGGGCTCAGCGCAGACCGTCAGCCCGATTTCTCCGGCTTGCTTGTTGACCTCGGCGAAGGGGTCGGCCTCGTTTTCAAGAAAGGCGTCGATGTCGTTGTTGATGTCCGCCTTCATTTTGTCGAGCGCGGCGCGCCCGTCCGCTACCATCCGGTCCACAGCGTCCTGGAGATCCTTGGGCGCCTTGAGGGCGTCGACGCCGTCGAACTGCTCCTTCACACTGGGGATCAGCGTTTCGTTGGCGAGCGTCTTGAACACCGCTGGGTCCGGCTGCTCGTTCTCGTTGGGGAACGCCTTGGCCGCGGCGGCTTCGATCTTGTCTTCGCCGGCTTTGCAGATGGCGTTGCCCTGCTTCACGAACTCGGCCGTGGAGAGCCGGTCATCGTCACCGCAGGCGGCGACGAACAGTGTGAGCGCGGTTATGGCAGTGGCCCGATAGCGTGGATTCTTTCGAAGTGTAAGCATGAGGCCATCGTCGATGAGAGGCCCTCCCCAAAGCGATAGAGCGGGCGTTGTACGTGCCTCACCGTGGGGTAAGGCTCATGTATCGGAAAGGCAAGCAACCGTCGCCGGCCGAGCAGATGGTCGCCACCGCTGACCAGGGACCGAGAGGGGGACGTGTTTTGGCGCGCCTACGCTCGTCGAGTTCGCTCGAGAGGCCGCGTCGTCGCTCGACAACGCGTTGCTCCACGGTTACGGGGAGTTTGTGGCCGGACACGTTGCCTCCGGGGCAGGAAACACGGCCGGGGCGATCGTGCACTTCGAGGAGTTGGCGAGACTCGGCAAACTGGCCGGTAGTCCGCACCTACGGGCGATGGCGCCGTGGTCGATAG
>JANPEN010000405.1:0-27347 GCA_031422955.1 Acidimicrobiia bacterium | reverse complement strand
CCGGCGGCGGGGACGGTAACCACCGAAGGGGCGGCACCGTTTCCGCCGTTTCCGCCCGCCACTAGGCCCTCGGGATGTTCGGCCAGCGCAGCCGCGGTGAGGCCGTGATGGGAAGGGGCCAAACGCTCGATCTCGGTCCAGATCTCCTCGGCCGATTCGAAGCCCAGGTCGACGCCGAGCCGGGCCGCCAACTCGACCGCGATAACCCAATCGGGCCTAGCCGTTCCTGGGGGGGTAACGCCCTGACGCAGGGGCAACACCCTGCCTTCGAGATTGGTGGTGGTGCCGTCCACCTCGGCCACCCCCGCCGCGGCCAACAACACCGCGGCCGTGGCGTTGGACGGGTTCGGCAAGGTGTCGACCGCGATCACGGTGGCCCGTTCCAGCGCCCTAGCCACGAGCGGACGATCGGCGAAATCGGCCAGCGGGTCCGCCCCCAGCAGGATCAGCACCCGCAGAGAGCCGTCGGCGGCGGCGGCCAGCATGGCTGCGGTGTCCAACCCCCGGGTGGCGGGCAACTGCACCGGCCCGGCCTCGTTGGCCCACCCCTCACTGAACCACTGGCGACCTGCGTCCAGCTCGACCCGGCCGGGCAACAGGCCAGGGGTCAAGCCCATGTCGAGGGCCCCCATAATGTTGCCCCGAGTCAGCGCAGGCAGGAAACGGGCGCCCGCCTCGGCCAGCAGGTGGGCCGCTTCGACCAGCACGGCAGGGTCCTCGCTCAGCGAGGTGCGCCCCAGGACCACCGTCAACGGCTGGCCGGCCGGCAACAGCTCCACCGCCCGGCGAGCGAGAGCCAACAGCGAACCGCCGGGCTGGCCGTGCAGGCGGTGGGTGGCGTAGCGGCTGAGCCCTGACTCGCCGTGACCCAGCTCGATGAGGGTGGCCCGATCCTGCACCACCGCGTGGCGCAGCCGCAGATACAACACCCCAAGCGATTCTTTGACATCTGGGCCCAAGGTGACGATGGTGCCGCCGGGTGCGCAGGCCTGGGCGATGGTGGCCCGAGGCAACCCGGCCAGGAGCTCGGCCGACAAGCCGTCTCCCAACTGGGCGTCCACGTTGTCGGTGCCAAGACCGGCCTTGGCCAGCTTGGCCCAGGCGTAGGCGGACTCATTGGTGAGGCGGGCCCCACCGATGACACCGATGGAGGCCGGCCCGCCCGTTTCCAACGCGGTGGTGATGGCGGCCGCCGCTCGAGCCAGTGCGTCCGCCCAGCGGGCCGGCTGGCCCTCGATCTGGGGGGCGCGCAACCGCTCCGGGGCCTCCACCGCCTCGATGCCGAAGCGGCCCTTGTCGCACAGCCAACCCCAGTTGACGGCGTCGTTGTCGACCCCCACGCTGCGCAACAGCCGATTGCGGGAGGATTGCAAGGTCACCGAGCAACCCACCGAGCAGGTGGTGCAGGTGGATTCAACTTCGGTGAGATCCCACGGTCGGGCCTTGAAACGGTAGGACGTGGCGGTGAGGGCACCAACCGGACAGATCTGCACGGTGTTGCCACTGAAATAGGAGCTGAAGGGCTCGTCGGGGAAGGTGTTGACCTCGGTGCGCGAGCCCCGGCCCAGGAAATGGATGAGGGGGTCCCCCGCCACTTCCTTGGCGAAACGGGTGCAGCGATCACACAGGATGCAACGCTCACGATCCAACAGCACCAGATCCGAAATCGGGATCGGCTTTTCGTAGTGACGTTTCTCTTCGACGAAACGGCTTTCACCCGGCCCGAAGGCGACGGTGTTGTCCTGCAGGGGGCATTCGCCGCCCTTGTCGCACACCGGGCAGTCAAGCGGGTGGTTGATGAGGAGGAACTCCAACACCCCGTCCTGAGCTTTGCGGGTGCGCTCAGACTCGGTGTCCACCTTCATGGCTTCAGCCACCGGGATCATGCAGCTGGGCTGCAACGCCGGGCCCCTCCCGACGTCGATCTCGACGAGGCACATGCGACACATGCCCACCGGGGTCATGCGCGGGTGGTAACAGAACCGCGGGATGTGCACGCCGTGGCGCTCGGCCGCTTCGATGACCAACTCGCCGGGGTTGGCCTCGATGGTATGCCCGTTGATCTGCACCGACACGGTGATCTTGACCGGAGCAGAGCCGGAGGCGGCGGGGTCAGACATGGGTGCGCTCCTGGGCCGGCGCAGGGCTCTGCCCCGCTGATGCTGGACTCTGCTCGGCGCGCACCGCGATGGTGAGAGGACGGCGGCGAATCTTGGCCTCGAACTCGGGTCGGAAACGCCGGATGGCGCTCACCACCGGAGCCACCGCCGAAGGCCCTAGCGGACAGATGGTGGTCTGGCGGGGCGGGAAGGGCACCGCGGCTAGGCCCTCGTCCTCCCAGCTGGCGGCCGGGTAGGGCCCTGGGCTGATGTTGTCGCCCACGTCGAGCAGCATGTCGATGTCGGCGGGGCGACCGTGCCCGTCGTAAATACGCTGCAGTATGGTTTCCAGCCAGCTGGTCCCCTCCCGGCAGGGGGTGCACTTGCCGCAGGACTCCCTGGCGTAGAACCGCACCACCCGCAGGCAAGCCTTGACTGCGTCGGTGGTTTCGTCCATGACCACGATGGCTCCCGACCCGAGCATGGAACCGGCACCCCCCACCGGGCGGGCCTCCAAGGGGAGATCGAGCTGTTCCTCGAAGAACCACGGCGCTGAGCCGCCCCCGGGGATGAACATCTTGAGGGCGTTGTCGTCGCGGATACCGCCGCAGAACTGCTGGTCATACAGCAGCTCGCGAAAGGTGGTGATGCCGTGTTGGACCTCGTAAACGCCGGGTCGGCGCACATGTCCGGACACGGCGAACATCCGGGTGCCCGGGGAAGATTCCGAACCGTACTTTTTGTACGCATCGGGCCCATGGGCGAGAATGCCGCCGAGATTCGACAGCGTCTCCACGTTGTTGACCACGGTGGGCTTGTTGTACAGGCCAATGGCGGCGGGGAAGTAGGGCGGTTTGAGCCGCGGCATGCCGCGATTGCCTTCCAGGGATTCGATCAGGGCGGTCTCCTCGCCCACGATGTAGGCCCCTGCGCCCCAGTGCAACACGATGTCCACCGAGAAAGCGGTGCCCAATATGTTGCGCCCGATATAGCCGGCCGCGTACGCCTCATTCAGGGCGGTGGCCACCCGGTTCTGGGCCACGGCCATCTCGCCGCGGATGTACAAGAAACACTGGGACAGGCCGGCCGCGTAACAAGCGATCAAACAGCCCTCGATGAGCTGATGAGGATCGCGTTCCATGAGGATGCGGTCCTTGTAGGTACCCGGCTCTGATTCGTCTCCGTTCACCACCAGGTAACGGGGCCAAACGCCGGGGGGGCAGAATCCCCACTTCACCCCGGCCGGGAAGCCGGCCCCGCCCCGGCCCAACAGGGTCGCCGCCTTCACCTCGTCATGCACCGCGGTGGGGGTCATGGTCAACGCCTTACGCAGCCCGACATAGCCACCAGTGGCTTCGAAACGGGTCAAGGTGTGGGCGTCGGAATACTCCAGACGGCTGGTGACCAACTTGACGATCGGGGCGATCATGATTGCTCCAGCCAGACCGGCGCGGCGGCGCGATCGGGATCGGCGTTGCCGGCGACACGGTCGGCAGGGATGTGCTGACGCTGCCGGGCGAGCACGCCATGGTCGGGGATGTGGCCGTCAGGACCCCCCTCGGCAGCATTGCGGGTGGGTTGGCGGCCCTGGCGCAGGTCCTCGATGATTGCATCGAAGTCCTCGTTACCGACCTTGTAGAAATAGCGATAGTTTACCGCCAGGCAGGGCGCCTCGGTGCAAGCTGCGATACATTCGACATCTTCCACTGTGAACATGCCGTCTTCGGTGGTGTTACCGGCTTTGATCCCCAACGCCGATTCGGCGTGGTGCAACAACTCTTCCGCCCCCAGCAACTGGCAGGAGATGTTTGTGCAAATGTTGACCACGTAACGCCCGACCGGCTCACGCTTGAACATTTCATAGAAGCTGCAGGTGCCGATGACCTCGGCCGGGGTGACCCCGACTAGCTCGGCCAGGTGGGCCATGGCCTCGTTGGTGACGTAACCGTTCTGTTCCTGGGCCAGATGCAACAACGGGATGAGGGCCGATTTGGGCCGGGGGTAGCGGGCGATGATCTCGCGCGCCACCGCCTGGTTGGCTGGGTTGAGCCTCATCGGTCCACCTCGCCCATGATGGGATCCACGCTGGAGATGATGGCCACGGTGTCCGCGATAAGCCCGTCGGCCATCATGTGGGGCAAGCATTGCAGGTTCACGAAACTAGGGCCCCGAATGTGCATGCGATAGGGCTTGGCGCTGCCGTCGGAAACCAGGTAACAGCCCAGCTCCCCCCGGGGGGATTCCACCGCCACGTAGACCTCCCCCTCTGGCACCTTGTAACCCTCGGTGTAGATCTTGAAATGATGGATGAGCGCCTCCATCGATTCGTCGATGCGGGCCCGCGGCGGAGGGGTGACCTTACGGTCCGCCACCTTGTAGTCACCCTTGGGCAAGCGCTCGAGTATCTGGTAAACGATCTTCATCGACTCGCGGATCTCGTTGAGGCGGATGGCGTAGCGATCGAAGCAATCGCCGAACGTGCCGACCACCACGTCGAAATCGACCTGGTCGTAGTGCAGGTAGGGCATGTCCCTGCGCAGATCCCAGTTGTAGCCGGTGGCCCGCAGGATGGGCCCGGTGGCCCCCAAATCCAACGCCTCCTGAGCGGAGAGCACGCCGACGCCCTGCAGGCGTTCCCGCCAGATGGGCTGGCCCGTCAGCAGCACATCGAGATCGTCGAGGCGGTCGGGCAAGGGCTCCAGGATGCGCAACAGATCGTCGCGCCAGCCATCGGGCAGGTCCGCCGCCACCCCCCCGGGGCGGATGTAGTTGTGGTTCATCCGTACGCCGGTGATCTTTTCGAACAGGCGGAGCAACTCCTCGCGGTCTCGCCAGCCGTAGATCATGATCGACACCGCGCCGATATCCATGCCGTTGGTGGCCTGGAACAACAGGTGCGAGCTCATCCGGTTCAGCTCGCACATGAGCATGCGGATCCACTGGGCCCGTTCAGGGACCTCGATACCCAGCAACTTCTCCGTCGCCATGGAGAAAACCAGCTCGTTGAACAGTGGGCTGGCGTAGTCCATCCGGGTGACGTTGGTGGGGCCTTGGAGGTAGGTGAGGTCCTCGGCCGTCTTCTCCATGCCGGTATGCAGATAGCCCACAATGGGCTTGGACCGAACCACCTGCTCGCCCTGCAACTCCAACATCAGCCGCAACACCCCGTGGGTGGAGGGATGCTGGGGGCCCATGTTGATGATCATGGTCTCGTCGTTCTCATCGACGAGCATCTCACCGTGCTGGGCCGCTTCCACCTCGGACATGCGCAGCACTCCGCGGCCGCTGCGCAAGCGGGCGTGGTAGTCGATGGTGTCCTGACTCTCGACAACGGTCACAGCGTGATCCCATGGTTGCGGGACGGGGGCCGCCAGGGCCCGGGGATGGTTGACTTCAGCAGGAACCTCAGGTGGACGGGGCGCCCTTGAACTGCACGGGGATGCGCCCGATGGCGTAATCCTTGCGCAACGGATGACCCTGCCAGGTCTCGGGCATGAGGATGCGGGTCATGTCAGGGTGGCCGGTGAAGGCGATACCGAACAGGTCGTAGACCTCGCGCTCCGGCCCTTCGGCCCCGGCGTGCAGGCTCCAGAGCGAGTCGCAGGTGGGGTCGGTGGCGGGCACTTGCACCCGCACCCGGATACGGCTGCGCTGGCCGTGGTTGATGAAGTTGGCCACCACCTCGTAGCGCTCGGGTTGGATACCCGCCGGTAGGGGTCGGGCCTCGCCGGCCAGCAGGTAGTCGGCCGCGCACACGTCAACACACATGGTGTAGCCGGCCTGGTACAAGGTCCCCACCACCTGCAGATAACTGTCTCGGCTGGGGTGCAGCACCGTTTCGCCCCTGGAATAACTGACCAATGCCCCGAAGGCTTCCTCGGGGCGGGCCGTCTCCTCCGCCTGGTCGTTGCCGACCGTGCCACCGGCCGAGTCGCCCGCCGTGACGCTCATGTGGGCTTCACCGCCTGGCCCCAATACGCACGCCGGCCTCGGTCTGACCGTCGCGCTGTTCGATAACCAGGGCGCCTGCTTCGCCATCGCGACGGCGCAGGATCTCACCAGAGGTGATCTTTTCGTGGATGGTGATGATGGCGTGCAACAACGTTTCCGGGCCGGGCGGACATCCCGGGGCGTACACGTCGACGGGCACGATCTGATCGACGCCCTGCACGATGGCGTAGTTGTTGAACATCCCCCCCGAGCTGGCGCACACGCCCATCGACAGCACCCATTTGGGCTCCATCATCTGGTCGTAGATCTGGCGCAGGACGGGAGCCATCTTCTGGGAGACCCGGCCGGCCACGATCATCAGGTCGGCCTGACGGGGTGAGGCCCGGAACACTTCCATACCGAAACGGGACAGGTCGTAATGGGCGCCACCGGCCGCCATCATCTCGATGGCGCAACAGGCCAACCCGAAGGTGGCCGGCCACAGGCTGCGGGCCCTGGCCCATTGCACCATGTCTTCCAAGCGACCGGTCAACACGTTGTGGTCGAGTCCGGCCAGCCCGTTGTCGAGCACCGCTTGCACCGAAGAAGGGGCCATCTCAGTGCGCTCCTTCCGGCGTGGGTAGGGCGGGGTCAGCGTCGGCCAAGGGGCTCGCCGCCCGGAGGTCCTCCTGCACCATGATGGCGGTCTCCTCCGGGCTGTGACGCCCGTCGCGACCGACGGTGCGCACCGTTGAGGTCGACGTGCGTAGGGCGCTGATCATATGGGTGGGGCGTTGCACCTTGCGGATGGGACCCCAGTCCAGGGCACCTTTGGACAGCAGGTAAAGGAACGATTCGAAGACCGAGGCGGAAAAGATTGCCACCGCCACCAGCCCGAAGGCGCCCAGCTCCCGATGCACGATGGCGTAGGGATACAAGAAAATGATCTCAATGTCGAACACGACGAAGATCATGGCGACCAGATAGAAGCGCACCGGAAAACGCCGGGGTGGCTCCTTGCCGGGAACGATGCCGGACTCGTAGGGCTGGGACTTGGGCTTGGTCCGCAGACGAGGGGCCAACAGCGCCGAGGCCTGGAAGCTGCCCACCGCGAACAGCACAGCCAGCACCGCCAGGCACAGGATCGGGAGGTACTGGGCCATGGGGACCTACCTGGCCGCGGCGTAGGCGGCGCGGTTGGCCATCTCCTGCTGGTCCCGGCGGTGCAGGCGCCAGGCCAGCGTAAAGAAGATGACGCCAGAGCCGAGGGTGACGTTGGCCGGCGGGACCCGCTTGGAGCCGAGATCGCGCTCCAAGATGATGGTGTAGAGCGGCTGGCTCAGGTCGATGGCCTTGGCCGGGGGGGCCTCCCCCGGCCGCACGGTAAGGGACTGCGGGGTAGCCGCTTGCACCATGACCGCCGCGTAGTGGGCGGGGTGACGGGGGGTGAGGGCAATCTTGATGCGATGCCAGAACCGCTCCGGGCAGCCGCCCCAATCGGAGTTGATCAGACGGGGATGGCAGGCGACATCGGGTCGGACGGCCTTGCCACCCACCTCGAAGGCAGCCAGGGGGATATAGGCGCCGGCTTCGAACTCCTTGGAGCTGAGGAGATAGGCGTCCACGGTGGCCTGGGCCTCACCGCGCGAGCGATTGGAGGCCAACAAACCCTGCCAGCCGGCCACCTCGGGCGGGGCGGCCTTCGCCTCGGCCTCGGCGAAGGCGTCCACTAGGGCGGCGGAGGGGCTGGACCCTCCGGCTTC
The DNA here is from genome assembly GCA_031422955.1 of Acidimicrobiia bacterium. Taxonomy (GTDB): domain Bacteria; phylum Actinomycetota; class Acidimicrobiia; order Acidimicrobiales; family CAIXPF01; genus CAIXPF01. The sequence continues at coordinate 19,555 of JANPEN010000405.1, read as the reverse complement.
CACCGCCACCAGCTCCTCGCCCAGCTCGGCGGCGCGTTCGAATTGGGCCGCAGTGAGATCGCCGCGGTTCATCTCGATGACCTTCCAGGCGGGCAGACGACCTTGGTAACCGATGCCGTAGATCCACCAGATGGCGCCCATGATGAACATCCAGCCGAACAGACCGGTGAAGGTCAGGAACAGCCCGGTACGGAGACCGCTGTTGGTGGCCAACAGCAGGTAGATCGATCCCATCAGCACGGCCACCCCCACGCCCACGACCAACAGGCCACGCATGAAGATTGAGAAGTTGAGACCATCGATGGTGATGAAGGCACTCACTTGGCCTGCGCCTCCTGCGGCGTTTGCGGATTGGCGACGTACTGCTGGGTACCGTCGAGGGCGGTCACGTAGGCGGCCACCGCGTCGAGCTGCTCCTGGGTGAACATCGAACCGAAGCCGGGCATCTGGCCGCTCTTGCACTGGGACTGGCGCCCGTAGACCTTGCCCACCTCGCAACCCTCCTCCAGGAAGGTTGCAAGCTGCTCGGTGTCGTTGAACTTGGTGGCCACTTCCCACAACTTGGGCCCCAACGCCCCGCTGGCGGTGAGACCCGGCCGACCGTAGGACCAACCCTGGGTATGGCAACGGGCGCAGGAATAGGAGCCAGCGGCGGCCTCGTTGTTGAACATGAGCTGGCCTAGCTTCAACCCAGCCGATTCCTCGTCTTCGGCGAGGCCCAACCCGATGAGGGCGGCCGCGTCGGTCTCGGCCTCGTCGAACGTGCGCTCAACGCGGTCTTCGATGGCCTTGCGGGCAGCCTCACCCTGCACCCCGACCCGCAGTTCCTCGGTTGCTCTGGCCATGAGCCCGTCCCGGATCTGGTCCTGGGCATCTTCGGAGGTGATGACTACGGACTGCAGATAGTCGATGAGGTTCTTGATCTGCTGGGCGTTCATGGCCCCACCGCCCACCGTGGACCACGGCTGCATGGGGGAGAAGGCCCGGCCGTGATCGAGCACGTACTCGACCTCTTCCCGGCTGAAGCGCAGCAGGGCGTTGTTGAGGGCCGGCGCCTGCCAGATGACGTTGTCGGCGAAGTCGCCTTCACGGTCCTGCAGCACGAAGGCGGCAACGCCACCGCCGGCGCCCTGGCCGTGGCAGGACGAGCAGTTGGCGTTGAAGAGATCCTCACCGCGGCTGGCGAAGACCGCCTCGAAACGCTTGGCGGACCCTTCCTGGCGACCAGGCTCGGCCAGCCAGTAGAAGGGCAGGCCGACGGCGACCACGGCCAGCAGCACCAACGCCATGGTCAGGAACCGGTCGAGGCGGGGCCCCTCCAGCTCCTCGTCAGCGAAGTACTCCTTGCGGTTGGGGGCCAGCTCGGTTTCGCTGCCGACCTCGGGCTTGGCCCGGCGCATGTTGTTGAACAGATAGACGGCGAAGCCGACGATGGTGAGCCACGCCAGCACCAACCCGATGGAGCGCTGCACACTGGCGGCCAGGAGAGCGCTGATCATGCTCCGTGCCCTCCGGCGGAGCCGATGCAGTGCGGCCCTTCAGCTTCTTGGCCCGTGGTGTTGGTACCGATGGGCGGGCCTTGAATGATCTGTCCGGTGTTGATCACCAGGTTTCCCTTGGGGTCGACGATGCCGGGAAAGCGGTCCATACCGCGCGGTGCGGGCCCGCCCTTCTTTTCCCCGTTGCGGTTGTACTGGGAACCGTGGCACGGGCATTCGAACCACTGGGACGTCTTGCATTCCGGTACCCGGCAGCCCAGGTGCGGGCAGGTCTGCCACAAGGCGGTGAAGCCGGCCTCGAGGATGGGGTGCAGCGCCGCTGGGTAGAGGGACTTACCTTTGTCCACCGCGGTGGCGGGGTACTCGGTCAACCAGGCCCGGCCTTCCGGCACGTAGAGGAAGCCGTTGTTGGCCCTGATGCGGTTCTTCACGTCGGCCGCGGAGCCGATGTTGATCTGGGCACCGAACCCGCCGCTGGCGCTGGGCCAAAGGAAGGCGATCACGGCCGCGCCGAACCCCGACAGTCCCATGACGAAGAACCCAACGATGGAGCGGTTGAGGAACTGCCGACGGGTGACCCCCAGCGTCTCGGGGTCCGGTGGGACATACACTGCGGGGGCACGGGCCGCCACCGGCTCGATGGCGGAGCCGCTGCGAGCCAGTTCCACCGAGCGCTCGTACGCACGGCCGCTAGGGGGCGAGGGAACGGCAGCGGATCGAGCGGTGCCGCTGGCGTCACGGCGACGGGTCTCACTGCTCAATTGGCCCACCGCCCGGTTGCCGTCGCGGCGCCGGGAGGTGGCGAACAGGGCCACGATGGCCAACAGGGCCAAGGCGACCGCAACGAGGACAATGATGGTGTAGTTACTCACGCAGGTGCTCCGACCGTCACAATTCGAAGAAGAGGCCGCGGGTCCACGGGAACACGAAGTTGAAACCGGGACCCCGGAAGAACGAGCCGATCATGACCAGTACCGACCAGAACATCAGGTGCACGGTCATCAGGGAGATGGCGAACTTGCGATCCTCCGGCTTGTTGGAGGGGTTCTTGTCGACGTAGGGGGCCATGCCCAACACGAACAACCCCATGCCGGGGATGGTGACCCCCGCCACCATGGGGTGGAACATGGTCAACAGCTCCTGCAGCCCGAGGAAGTACCACGGCGCCTGGGAGGGGTTGGGGGTGCGGTTGAGGTTGGCCAGCTCTAACAAGGGAGCGTTGACGAACACGGAGAACACGAACAAGAAGGCGGTGACTACCAGGGCGGCGACGAACTCGGCCACCAGGAGATGGGGCCAGGTGTGCACCTTGTCCTGGGGCATGGACCGCACATCTTGGATGGACCCGGACTTGACCACGGTCAACAACCGTTGGGTGTGTCCGCCTGGGCCGGAGGCGACCGGGCGGGCATCCGCCACCATGGTGGCCACCGCACCCGCCGGCGCCGCGACAGCCAGGCCGGCATTCTCGGCGGCTGATCGCCCGCGGTCGAACAGGTAGTCGGGGATCTTGTCGCCGCCACCACCGGCCCCGCTGGGCGCGGCCGCAGCCGCCATCGACGGTGCGGTCTCGGCGCCCGCGCCCGCCGCGGGGACCGCGTCGGGGCCGGGGGCACCGCCCGCCGCCTCGGCCTTCTTGGCTTCGGCTTTGGCCTTGGCCGCCTCGGCCCGCTTGCGCAGATGTTCAGGGATCTCGGTCATAGGACTACCCCATTCCCTTGGCTACAACGGTTCATGTCGCTCACAACGGTCCTGAGATGCCGCCGTCCTTGCGGACTCTCCAGAAGTGGATGGCCATGAAGATGACGACGACGAAGGGCAACATCAGCACGTGGAGTACGTACCAGCGCAACAACGTGTCCGAGCCGATCTCGAAACCACCCAACAGCACGAACCGGACCTGGCGCCCGAACACCGGCGTGTAGCCCATCATGTTGGTGCCCACCGTCACCGCCCACAGGGCCAACTGATCCCACGGCAACAGATAGCCGGTGAAGGACAACAGCAGGGTGAACTGCAACAGCATGACCCCGATGACCCAGTTGAACTCCCGCGGCGCCTTGTAGGCCCCGTGGTAGAAGACCCTGGCCATGTGCAGGAAGACCGACAACACCATGAGATGGGCGCCCCAGCGATGCATGTTGCGCACCAACAACCCGAAGGCCACTGAGGTCTGCAGCGAGTAGATGTCGTCCCAGGCCTGGGCGGCGGTTGGACGGTAGAAGAACATCAAGAAGATGCCGGTGATGGTGAGGTGGATGAACAGGAAGAAGCTCAACCCGCCCAGGCACAGCGTGTAGCTGACCTTGACCGCGTGGCGTTTCACCTTCACCGGGTGAAGGTGGTAGAGCACGCTGTTCATGATCACGTAGGACCGGTTCCGCGGGCTATCGGTGTAGCCCTTACGGAAGATCGAGCCGGGCCGGAAAATCGAGTTCCAGGCCTGGCTGTCTTGGACCTTGCCGGTCATATCGCTGACTTTCTCGGTCAGCTGATCGCTGCGGCGTGGTGCCGTCTTCGCCACCGATGCCTCTCCCTATCCTCGCAGTTGCGCCGAGGGCCCGTCCGGACCCTTCCAGCGTTGAGATCTTGTTCCGGGGCTGACATTAGGGAAGCCAACCGCCCAGCGGCGAACTCACCCCGATCGAACACCGCCGGAGGGCTTGCCTCGAGACCCGAGGGAGTTACCCCAGGCGCATGCCGTAGGCGTAACCGTGGGTGTTGGTACGGGCATGGGTCTCGCCCTCGGCCCCCGGATCCACCAGCTTGCCCAAGATGACCACACCGGTCGGGCAGCGATCCACGCACAGGGCACAGCGGGTGCAGACATCGTCGTCGATGGTGAACAACACGTGGTCGGCGGGATCCGAGCCGGGCAGCTCGACGTCGTAAGCCTCGGTGATGGCGTCGGGTGACACCATGTGGATGCACTTCCAGGGACAGATGTCTACGCAGCCTTCGCACATGATGCACTCGGACTGGTCGATGTGGATGAACTGCTTGGGCTTCACCGCCTGGCTCAGCCACTGGGCGTCGACTTCATAGAGCACGTAGTCCGAGCGGAACTCTGGCATGGGCGGGTTGGCGTCTGTGCGGGCCATAGCGGTCGTGCATCCTTTCGCTCGCGGGTTGGGTTCTACCTGTTCGGCGCCGCAGGGGGCCCGGTATGGCTGGCGGTCGGGGTGCGGTCATCCCTGCCACCGCGGATGGGAAGGGTTTAGGTCCGCACCAGGGGTCGGCCGAAGTCGGAACGCTCGATCTCGGTGCTCACCGGCTTGGCCCCGCGCTGCTGCCAGCGCACGAACAAGATGCCGTTGAGGCCCAGGGCCACCACGTAGATGCCGCCCGCGATGAAGTCGCGGGCGTGCTGGTAGTGAAGGGTGAAGGGCAGCTTGGTGAGAATGCCTTCACTACCCAGCCCGAAGTTGGGGCCCTCCCAGAAACGATCCGGGCGCCAGTTCCATTCGTTGTCGGCCAAGGTCAACCACTGGTGGGGCACCACGCCGTACCACCAGAACATGATGAAGAAGGCCCAGGTGGCCGAGACCATGGCTTGGCCCCAGGTCAACACCGCCCCGACCGGTCGGCGTTTGTAGAAATAGCGGAACGGCAAGGCCAGGCCGAGGGTACCGATCAACACCGAAACAATCAGGGCTGTCATGTCTGGCGCTGTCCTCCTCGTGAAATGATGCACAAGCCTAGTGCTCGGCGCCCGCTCCGCCACGTCGGCGCCGGGCGTCGACGAGCAGGGCGAACGAGGACACCGCTGGCTCTGGCGCATTGTCTACCAAATGCGCCCCCACCACCACGAGCGCCCGGCCCCGCTACGCCCTCACCGAGTCGGTTTCGGCCCGGTTTCGGCCCGGTTTCGGGCCGCCCGGCACCGAGGTTGGTCGGGCACGGGCAGGGCTGCGAAGATGGGCCAGGCGCAACGCCCGGCCGCTGAGCCGCTAGCGTCAGGTCGGCTGCCGCTGGACGACCCGTCCGGCCCCAGCCGACCTCCTGCCCCAACCGACACCCGAGGCCTTTCGTGACCGAGATCCCCGACCACCTCCTCGATCGCACGAGGTCCCGGCGCCAGGCGCTCGGCCTGGCCGTGACGGGTGACGGCGGAGGCGGCGCGGCCTCCGGTACAGGCGTGACCGCGCCGGCCGCCGCGGCTGGGGGCGCCGTCAGCCCCGCCAACCTGCCCAAGGGCCCGGTGGCACCATCGGGTCCTTCGAAAGCGGCAGTGCCGGCGGTGAAGGCGCCGGCCCCGTTCGTGGAGGCGGCCCGGCGCCGTCAACGAATTCCCGTATGGGCCATGCCGGTGGTGGCCATGTTGCCGTTGTGGGCCTTCCTCTATGCCGGCACCCTGGAGCCCCCAAAGTCCACCAATCTGACCCTGGTGCAAGCCGGGGCGGTGGTCTACAGCGGGGCCGCGGCATGCTCCGCCTGTCACGGTGCCGGTGGCGCCGGTGGGGTTGGGCCCCAGCTCTCCGGCGGCACGGTGATCGGCACCTTCCCCGATCCGGTCGACCAGGTCCGTTGGGTGATCCTCGGTTCAGCGGGCGGCGCAGACCTCTATGCCGCCGCCGGCAAGCAGTCTAAAGGCGGCATGCCGGCGTTCGGAAAGACCCTGACTCTGACCCAGATCGTCGAGTCCGTTTTGCACGAGCGCACCAGCCTCTCCGCTCACCCCGTGGAAGAAGACGCCGAGGCGTGGGCGGGCTTGCGGGCCCTGGTCGCAGAGTTTCCCGACCTGAACTACACCGAAGAGCAGGTCGAACTCATCTTGGAAGAGATCGCCGAGCAAGAGAGCGTCGAAATCCCCGAGGCGTGACCGACGCCACCGCCCTTCAGCCCGGCTCTGAGTCGTTGCTGGCGTGCCCCATCCCCCAAGCTTCGAACATGACCCTGTCCTGGCCGGCGCGAGCTGGCCAACGCCCACCACTCCGCCCGTGACCGCGCCGTACGACGTGCTGGTGGTCGGGGCCGGGCCGGCCGGGGCATCGAGCGCCTTTTGGTTGGCCCGCCAAGGCCACCGGGTGCTGATGGTGGACAAGAAGACCTTCCCCCGCGACAAGACCTGCGGTGATGGCCTCACCCCGCGGGCCGTGCATCAGCTGCAGGACATGGGCCTGGGCGAGCAGTTGTCCCGCTACCACCGCTTCGACGGGCTGCGGGCCACCGGCCACGGTCGGGTGTTGGAGCTGCAGTGGCCCTCCCATTCGGTGTTCCCCCCCTACGGCTACGTCGTGCGCCGCTGCGACCTCGACCACTTCGTGGCCATCCATGCGGTGCAGGCAGGAGCGGAGCTGCGCCAGGCCACCACCGCCCTGGCTCCTCTGCGTCAGGACGGGGTGGTGGTGGGGGCCACCCTGCAGGGCCCCGACGGTTCCCTGGAGGAGGTTCGCAGCCGCTTCGTGGTGGTGGCGGAGGGAGCCAAGACCACCTTCGGGCGGGAGCTGGGTACCGTCACCAACCGGGCCTACCCCCAGGGCATGGCCTTGCGGGGCTACTTCACCTCCCCCCGCCACGACGATCCATGGATCGAATCGGCCCTGGACCTGCGGGATCGGGCCGGCCATTCGCTACCTGGTTACGGCTGGATCTTCCCGGTGGGCAACGGGACCATCAACGTGGGCGTGGGTTTGCTGTCCACCTTCAAGCACTACAAGCAGATCAACACCACCCACCTGCTCCAGGAGTACGTGGCCACCGCCCCCTCCTACTGGGGGATCTCCGCGGACACCGCGGTGGGTCGGGCCACCGGCGGCCGTCTGCCCATGGGCGGCTCGGTCGGACCCAAGGCGGGTCCGGGCTGGCTCCTGGCCGGCGACGCGGCCGGCACCGTGAACCCCTTCAACGGCGAAGGCATCGATTACGCCTATGAGACGGGGCGGATGGCGGCGGAGGTCATCGACCGGGCGGTGCGCCGCAACGATGCCTCGGCCCTGACTGCCTACCCGGCCATGCTGGAGGCGGAGTACGGGCGCTATTTCAAGGTGGCCCGGCTCTTCGCCCAGATCATTGGTCGCCCGGCTCTGATGCGGGAGCTGACCAGGGTCGGGCTGCGCTCCCGCCCGCTCATGGAATGGGTGCTGCGCATCATGGCCAACCTGCTACGCGATGACGAACTGGGCCCGGCCGAGGCCGCCTACCGGGCGGCGGCCGCTTTGGCTCGGGTCATTCCCGAACCCAGCTCCAGCTGAGCTGGAGCGCGGCGAGCCGAGCCGCCAGCTCAGTGGTGGAGGTCGTCGATCCAGGCCACGGTTTGGGGGTCCTCGATGGCGTCGAGCTCGAGGTTGACTACCACCGGGTCCTGGCCGCTTCGGACCAGGACACAGGAGAGCGGTTCCTCGGCGGCGGCGTTGATCTCCTGGTGAGGCACGTACGGAGGCACGAAGATGAAATCGCCGGGGCCAGCTTCGGCGGTGAACTCCAGCCGGTCCCCCCAGCGCATCCGGGCCCGGCCGCTGACCACGTAGATCACGCTCTCCAGCTCGCCATGGTGGTGGGCACCGGTACGGGCATCGGGGTGGATGACCACGGTGCCCGCCCACAGCTTCGCTGCCCCCGCCCTGGCCTGGGTGATGGCCGCGGCCCTGTTCATGCCTGGCGTCTGGGCGGTGTTGGTGTCGAGGGAGGCGGCGGGGAAGACCTTTACCCCTTCGTAACGCCACCGGTCGGGGGACTCGCCCCCGGCCGGCTGGCCCCCAGCGGGTTCAGCGCTCACTCGAAGGTGATCACGGTACGGGTGGTCTGGCGGTTGCGCATCAGGTCATAGCCGTGATTGATCTCATCCAGGGTGATGCGATGGGAGACCATCTCGTCGAGCAGCAGCTTGCCATCGAGGTAGAGGTCGATGAATCGGGGCATGTCCAAACGAAACTGGTTGGAGCCCATCATCGAGCCTCGGAAGGTTTTTTCCTGCATGAACACCTCGTGGGCGGGCAGCTCGAAGTTGGTGCCCATGGGGGCCATGCCGATGATGGTGGCCACCCCCCGGGGCCGCAACATGCGGAAGGCCTGCTCACCGGTTTGCTTGTTGCCGATGGCCTCGAAGGCGTAGTCCACCCCGCCGCCGGTGAGCTCCTTGACCTGCTCCACCGGGTCACCCTCGGCGGCGTTGACGACGTGGGTGGCGCCCAGTTGGCGGGCCACCTCCAGCTTGGCCGTGGTGACGTCGATGGCGATGATCTTGGAGGCGCCGGCGATACGGGCCCCTTGGATGGCGGAAAGGCCGATCCCGCCGGCCCCGATGACGGCCACCTCGGAGCCCGGCTCCACCCGGGCGGTACGAAACACCGCCCCCAGGCCGGTGGTGACCCCACAGCCGATGAGCGAGGCCCGATCCAGGGGCATCTCGTCGCGGATCTTCACCACCGCGTTCTCATGGACCAGCATCATCTCGGCGAAGGCGCCCAGGCGGGCGAACTGATTGAGGGTCTCACCCTTGCTGTTGGCCAGCCGGGCCGCCGCTCCCCGGGGACGGGCCACCGCGGCGGGGTTGTCGCACAGCGACAGGTGGCCGGAAAGACACCAGCGACATTTGCCGCAGAACACCGACAGACAAGAGATCACATGGTCGCCGGGCTTGACGTAGGTGACGTCTTCGCCCACCGCCTCGACAATGCCGGCCGCTTCGTGGCCCATCACCGCAGGCAGGCGGGTTTGCCACAGCCCATCCATGAAATGCAGATCGGAATGGCACAGCCCCGAAGCCACCACCTGCATGAGGACCTCGTTGGCGGCGGGTTTGTCGATGGAGACCTCTTCGATCTCCAGCTCGCCAGGAATCTGGTTCAACACTGCTGCGCGCATTCGCTCTTCACTCCCCCGGGAAACGTTGAGGCCCGACCGTAGCGCCCGGCGGCCGGTTCCCGCTCAACCCACCCGGGGTAGAAACCTCTGGCCGGGCGACGCCCTAGCCGAGGACCCCCAGGGCAACCTCCTTGGCCGCCTCCGCGGCGACCGCGATGGTCTCCTCCAAGATGGCGTCGTCGTGGGCCAGGCTAGGAAAGAGCGCCTCGTAGGGCCCGGGAGCCAGGGCTACACCCCGCCGCAACATGGCGTGGAAGAAGGCGGCGTAGCGCCCGTTACCGGCCGCCGCGGTGGCATCTTCGAAGCTGCGGACCTCTTCGGCGGCGAAGAACAACCCGACCAGGGGGCCGACCCTGGGCACCTGCACGGCCAGACCGGCGGACCCGATGGCCTGGGCTAGACCTTCGGCCAGGCGAGTGGCGATGTCTTCCAAGGCGGCGTAGGCGGCCCGGTCGAGCTGGTTGAGCACGGCCAGGCCGGCCGCGGTGGCCAGGGGGTTCCCCGAAAGCGTGCCAGCCTGGTACACCGGCCCCAGCGGAGCGAGATGAGCCATGAGCTGGGTCGATCCCGCGAACGCGCCCACGGGAAGACCGCCGCCGATGACCTTGCCGAAGCACCACAGGTCCGGGCGCACCCCACTCCATTCCTCGGCCCCGCCGTAAGCGAGACGGAATCCGGTGATGACCTCGTCGAAGAGCAACAACACCCCGTGGGTATCACAGGCGGCCCGCAACGCGGCCAGGAACCCCGGTTCGGGCGCGACCAGGCCCATGTTGGCTGCCACCGGTTCCACCACCACCACCGCGGTGTCCGCATCGAGTTTCGGGACCACGTTGAAGGGGGCCACCACGGTGTCCGCCACCGCCGCGTCGGGTACCCCGGCCGAGCCGGACAGGCCCTGGTTGGCCACCCCGCTGCCCCCGGCGGCCAACAGCGAATCGCTGTGGCCGTGGTAGTGCCCGGCGAACTTGACGATCTTGGTCCTTCCGGTGGCGCCGCGAGCCAGCCGCAGGGCGGACATGACCGCCTCGGTGCCAGATGACACCAATCGAACCTGTTCGACCCCGCCGATGCGCTCGGCGATGGCCTCGGCCAGCAACACCTCGCCCTCGGTCGGGGCACCAAAGGTGGTGCCATGCAAGGCCGCGGCCCGGATGGCCTCGATGACGATGGGATGGGCGTGGCCCAGAATCGACGCCCCGTAGCTCTGCACGTAGTCGATGTAACGGCGGCCTTCCACGTCGGTGACGTGGGCCCCTGCCCCCGAGGCCACGAAGTAGGGCGTGCCCCCCACGGAGCGAAAAGATCGAACGGGCGAGTTCACCCCGCCGGGAATGACCGCCTGGGCCCGCTCGAACCAGGCCGCGTTGGTGGCCGGGGATTGACGAGGTGACGGGGAAGGAGACTTGCTCACAGCAGTTCCGCCAGTTCCCGAGTGAGGTAGGTCAAGATCAGATCGGCGCCGGCCCGTTTAATGGCGGTGAGGTGTTCCAAGGCCACCGCTTCCCCGTCGATCCAGCCTCGCTCCGCCGCCGCCTTGATCATGGCGTACTCCCCCGACACGTGATAGGCGGCCAGGGGTACGTCGAGCTCGGTCCTGGCCCGGCTGATGATGTCGAGGTAAGCCAGGGCCGGTTTGACCATGATGATGTCGGCTCCCTCGGACAAATCGAAGCGAATCTCCTCCAGGGCCTCGCGGGCGTTGCGATAGTCCTGCTGGTAACCCTTGCGATCACCGCCACCTTCGATGGAGACGTCCACTGCGTCTCGGAAGGGCCCGTAGAGGGCGGAGGCGTATTTGGCTGCGTAGGCCATGATGGCCACTTGGTCGTGGCCCTCGTCGTCGAGGGCCTCGCGGATGGCCAGCACCTGGCCATCCATCATGCCGCTGGGCGCCACCAGCGACGCGCCCGCTTCGGCCTGGGCGATGGCGACCTGCCCGTAGAGCTCGATGGTGGCGTCGTTGTCGGGCTGTCCGTCCTCGTCGAGGACCCCGCAATGACCGTGGGAGGTGTACTCGTCCAAGCACAGGTCGCTCATCAGCACCATCGCGTCTCCGACATCGTCACGCAGGTCCTTGAGGGCCACCTGCACGATGCCGTCGGGGTCCCAAGCCTGAGACCCCTCGGGGTCCTTGGTGGCGGGGATGCCGAAGAGGATGATGGCGCCCACGCCGAGGGATTTGAGCTCGGCCACCTCCTTGCGCAGCGACTCACGGGTGTGTTGCATTACCCCTGGCAGGGACAGGATGGGAAGGGGCTGGTCGATTCCCTGCCGTACGAAAAGCGGGGCAACGAGGTCATCGACACCGAGTCGGGTCTCGGCCACCAGGGCCCGCAGGGCGGGGGTTCGACGCAGTCGACGAAGGCGACGTTGAGGGAAGGTCACAACACCGATGGTAATCCCGGCTTCGACTACTTCCGCCGGCGTTGACGGCCTTCTGCCCAGCGGCACACGGCCTCGACCAGCCCGGCGACGTCATAGCGGGTCGCCACCACATCCACCCGCAGCCCCGCGGCCACCGCCGCCGCGGCGGTAACAGGACCGATGGCGATCACCGCCAAGGGCGGCGGTGATCCAGCCCGGTGGCGGCGGGCCCCGGCGCCATCCGGCCCGACCGCCTCAAGGAAGCGGGTCACCGTGGAGGGCGAGCTGAACACCACCACATCGGCCCCGGCCATGGCCACCAGCGCCGCCGGGCTTGGCGCGGCCCGTACTGTCTGGTACGCGCTGACCACCTCGACGTCCCAACCGACCGCCCGTAGCCCGTCCGGCAGCGTGTTCCTGGCCACCGCGGCCCGTACCAGCAGCACCCGACGGTTGCCCTCAGCCGGTGGCGGGGGGAACTGCGCCAACAGGGCTTCCGCCACGAACTGGGCCGGCACCAGATCCGCCGGCAAGTGGGCGGCGGCCAGGACCGCGGCGGTGGCCTCACCGATGGCGGCTAGCCCGACCCCGGCAAGGACCCGCCCATCAGGCACCACATCCAGCAGGGCCCGAGCCCCGTTGGTGGAGGTGAGCACGACCCAGCGATAGTCCGCCAGCCGGCTCGCCGCGTTGGCCAGCGCCGCCCCACCGTCGACCGGGGGCTCGATGGCGATGGTGGCCAGGTTGACCACGGTGGCGCCCAACCGACGCAAGGGATCGGCCAGGGCAGCCTGTTGGGGGGCGGCGCGGGTGATGACCACGGTGATGCCGGCCAGCGGACGCACGAGCGGGCGCTGGGCCGCCACCGCCTCGGTTCTGGCCGTCTCGCCAGCATCGTCGAGCCCGCCGACCAGGTCGTAGGCCCGGCCCAAGGCCGCAAGGTCGGCCCGGTCCTGGGCTGAGGCGGCCAGCCCGTCACCGGGGTAGAGCCGAACCAGCACCTCGACCTGCGGCCACACTGCAGGGGGGCCGGGGAGCTGGAGGTGGGCATCGGGGGCCAGCTCGCGAACCAGGGGCCACCAGGCCGCCTCGGCCAGCACCACATCGGCCTGCTCGATGAGCTGGGCGGCACGGCGCACCCACAGGGCCGGATCGAGGGGACCGGTCCCGACCAGCCAATCCATCTCTCAGCGCCCGAGTAGCGCGCGTCCGCCTTGGTCGAGGAGCTGTTCGGCCACCTCGCGTCCGGCGTTACAGGCGTTGGACCCGCTCACCTCGCGGCGCAGCACGACATGGCCGTCGAGGGAAGCGATGAGACCCCGGACCCGCACGGTGCCCTGGCCCGCAGGGGTGGCGTACGCCCCGGCCGGCAGGCTGCAATCACCGCCCAGGGTGGCCAGGAATGATCGTTCGGCGTCGAAACAACGGCGGCTGAGGGGATCTTCCAGGGCGGCCAGCAGGTTGGCTATCTCGGCGTCCTCGGCCCGGCATTCCACCGCCAGGGATCCCTGGGCCACCTGGGGCAACATGACCTCGGGTTCGAGGATCTCCGTGGCCCGGTCCTCCAAGCCCAGCCACTGCAAGGCGGCCGCCGCGATCAACACCGCGTCGTGCTCGACGGCGCGTTCTAGACGGGTGCCGATGGTGCCTCGCAGCCCGGCGAAGGTCAGGTCGGGACGCAGCCAGGCCAGTTGTGTGCGACGGCGGATGGAACCGGTGGCCACCCGGGCGCCGGGGGCCAGATCGGCCAGGCGGCAGCCGACCAGGGTGTCGCGGGGGTCGCGGCGGGTAGGGACGGCGGCGATGGTGAGCCCGGACGGGGTAGCCGAGGGCAGGTCCTTGCCGGAGTGCACGGCCACATCGGCCCGACCGTCGAGCACGGCCAGCTGAACCTCTTTGGCAAAAACGCCCTTGCCGCCCAGCTCCCAGATCGGGGTGACCTGGTCGAGGTCCCCGGTGGTGGCGGTGGGAACCAGCTCGGTTTCCAGACCGGGGTGCAGGGCCCGGAGACGATTCGCCACCCAGGTGGTCTGGGCCATGGCTTGGGCGGAGGCGCGGGTGGCGATACGAACCAACACGGCTAGGGCTCGATGTCGAACAGCTCGGCCACCGCTTGGGCGAGGCGAGCTCCGTGAGCGGAACCGGCGCTGCTCTTGAGCTGCATGGTCGGCTCGTGCAGCAACTTGGCCAACAGCGAGCGAGTCATAGCCTCGACCACGCCTCGATCCCGCTCCGAAAGGCCCTCGAGGCGACTGGCCTGGCGATCCCATTCGGCCTGGCGAAGGGCTTCGCCCCGCCGGCGCAGCGCCGCCACCACCGGGTCAGCGGTGCGCCCGCACCGTTCGGTCTCGTAGCGCTCGACGGCAAGCTCAACGACTCGATTGGCCTCGCTCACCGCCTGGCGCCGCTGATGCAGCCCGCGCTCGGTGTGGGCCCGCAAATCTTCCAGATCGATCAGATGCAATCCCGGCACTGCCCGGGCGGCGGGGTCGACATCGCGGGGCATGGCCACATCGACCACGATCAGCTCGCCGGCAGTGCGCCGGGCGCAGATGCGCCCCAGATGCTCCGCCGTTAGCACCGGACGGGAGGAACCGGTGGAACAGACCAACACGTGCGCCTCGACGAGGGCGTCATCGAGCTCTTCGAGGGCGATGGCGGACACGACGGTGGCTCCTTGCAGCTGATCGCACAGGGCCTGGGCCCGGCTGCGGCTGCGGTTGGCTACCACGACCTCGGAGGCCCCGTTGGCGGCCGCCGCGGTGGCCACCCCCGAACCCATGTCGCCCGCCCCCAACACGACCAGGCGGGCGCCTTTCAGGGTGCCCAACAACTCGGAGGCCAACTCCACCGCGGCGTGGGAGATGGAGGCCGTGCCCCGCCCCAGCGCGGTCTCGGTGCGAACTCGTTTCCCGACCTCAACCGCTCGGCGGAAGAGCAGGTTGAGCGATCCCGTGCAGCACCCGGCGGCCTGGGCTGCCTCCCAGGAGCTGCGGACCTGGCCGAGGATCTCGTGCTCGCCGAGCACGGCGGAATCAAGTCCGGCGGACACCTCGAACAGATGCTGGGTGGCCTCGATGTCGAAGTAGGGCACCAAGCGGTCCGACAGCAGCAGGGGGTCGGCACCGGTGTGCAGGGCCACCGCGTCGCGAACTACCCGGAAGGAATCGTGGAAACGCTCGGCATCGAGGTACAGCTCGAGCCGGTGACAGGTGGCGAGCACGACCGCCCCCCTGACCAGGCCAGGCTCCAGAAGATCCCGCGCCAGCTTGGCCCGACCGTCGGGTGAGACGCTCACCGCCTCGAGCACATCGAGGGGGACGTTGCGATGGTTGAGGCCGAAGCCGATCGTTACCACGGTGACCCGACGGTAATGGCCCTCAACGGGCTGAAGCGAACTGCCATGAGCGACACAGGACATCACTCTGGGTGACTGCTGCCATGGGTATTCGGGGAATCCAAGGCAAACCCATTCGGCACCACGGGTCCGGTGGAGCGCCTCTCGAGCCGCCAAACATCGGCCGGGTTCGACCACAGGGCGTGGACGACTGAGCCACGACGCGTTGATGAGCAATCGCGACGTCGAAGACGCGGTCCCCGACCTCATACACGGCGTCGAACTCAACCACCTCCGTCGGCCCCACGCACCCCAGCTCGAGCCCGCTACGGCGATCGGCCCCAGCCCGGCGGTCGACCAGGGTAAATGCGTCCCGATCGACGTAGGACCTGACGAGTGGGATTTACCTGCACATCCGGGATAGCCACGAATGCACTCACTCCCATGAGCTGCGCACAGGTACAGATGGCTTGGTAGATAATCCTGCTGGCTACGCCGTTCCGATACTCGGGATCCACAGCCAGCGTAGCGAGGTCCGGGTGGTGGAAAGATTCAGGTTGAACCCGTCGACCCGGCTAACAATCAGGCGCCGTCGCGCTGCGGCGTCCGTGGTTCGCGCTGGACTGGTAGAAGCTGAGGATCTGCAGCTCCAAGGCTAGATCGACCTTGCGCAAGGAGATCGACGGCGGCACTGAGATCAGCGCAGGGGCGAAGTTCAGAATGGCCGAAACCCCCGCCTCCACCAGCTCATCGGCCACCTGTTGGGCCACCGGCCCGGGGGTGGCGATGATCCCGATGACCGGCTGGTTGGCCGCCACCAGGCCGGCCAGATCCGACATTGGCCGCACCTTGACCGGGCCCACATCGGTGCCGACCTTGGCTGCGTCGCTGTCGAGCACCCCGGCCAGGGGGAAACCCCGCGCTTCGAAACCGCCGTAGTTGGCCAGCGCTCGACCGAGGTTGCCGGCCCCGACCACCACCACCGGCCAGTCCTGGGTCACCCCCATAGCCAGGCGCATCTGGAACAGCAGGTACTCGACGTCGTAACCGACGCCCCTGGTGCCGTAGGTGCCCAAATAGGAGAGATCCTTGCGGACCTTGGCGGCGTTGACACCGGCCAGCTCGGCCAGGCGCTCGGAGGAGACCGTGGCCAGGCGTTGGTCGGCCAGATCGAGCAGTATGCGCAGGTACTCGGGCAGTCGGGCCACCGACGCGTCGGGAATACGCCGTGGGTGAGCCTCCATCCCTGGCACCCTACCGACCTCGTGCACAAGCGCACGAATACGGTCAAGCATCAATCAAGAACCGCGGAGTTCGACCGGTACCCATGTCCGAAGCCACCGCCTTGTCCGCCACCGCCCTGCTCATTGCCGTGGCCTTCAGCTGCTCCACGGCTGAACGTTGGCTGCGCCGACGCCGCCCCCACGACGCAGCCTGGACGGTGGCCATGATCTGTTTCGCGCTCGGCGCGGCTCCCTTCTTCCTGGCCACCAAGACCGGTTGGACCCCCTGGCTGTTCCGGTTTTTCTATCTGTTCGGCGGAGTCCTAACCGTCCCCATCCTGGCCTTAGGGACGGTCTATCTGCTGGTCGAGCGTCGTTGGGCGAACCGATTGGCCCTGGCCGTGGCCCTGCTCAGCTCCTTCTCGGCCGGAGTCGTGCTCACCGCACCGCTACGAATGGCGCTGGTGGCGGACCGGCTCAACGAGGGTCGCGAGGTGTTCGGGATCCTGCCCCGGTTCCTGGCCGCGGCCGGCTCGGGCCTGGGGGCGAGCGTGGTCATCGTCGGCGCCGGGGTGAGCGCCGTGCGGTTGCTACGCGCTGGCCCTCGCAGAGCACCGGCAGCCGAAGCCGGCCGGAGGCCAAGCCTTGAGTCGGGGTCGCGCCTGGCCGGGGCCAACGCCCTCATCGCGGTGGGAACGTTGCTGATCAGCGCCAAGCGGCCCTTTGTGGCCCTGAGCGGCTCCGACGAGGTCGGCTTTGCCTTCGCCCTGGCCTTTGGGCTGGCCGTGATCTTCTCCGGGTTCCTGGTCGCCTCCGGTCCGGCTCGCCACTACGCCCCGGGGTTCGAGCGGGCTGCGGCGAACTCGTCCTAAGTCAGCCGGCCTCGAGTTGGCGGCGAACGATCTTGCCGCCAAGGCCTTCGGGGAGGGCGTCGAGGAACTGGATCTTGGTGGGGCACTTGTAACGGGCCAGGTGTTGGTGGGCGAACGCGATCACATCGTCCTCCTCGATGGAATGGCCGGGGCGGGCCACCACGAAGGCCTTCACCGTCTCACCGGTGTGGGGGTGGGCAACCCCGATCACCGCAGCACCGGCGACGGCGCGATGTTCGGCCAGCACCGCTTCGACCTCGGCCGGATACACGTTGAAGCCCGACACGATGATCAGGTCCTTGATTCGATCGACGAGGTACAAGAAGCCGTCATCATCGACCACGGCCACATCGCCGGTGTGCAACCAGCCGTCAGGGTCCAACACCTTGATGGTGGAGTCCGGATCGTTCCAGTACCCGACGAACACGTTGGGACCCCGCACCCACACCTCGCCAGGGTCGCCCACCAGCACATCGTCGCCGTCCTCGTCGACGAGGCGAACCTCGATACCGGGCGCCACCCGCCCAACAGAACCGGGCCGGGTTTCCAGACCCACCGACGAACTCACCGTTGGTGAGGTCTCGGTCAGGCCGTAGCCCTCGGCCAGATCGATGCCCAGTCGCTCGGCGACCTGGAGGCGGGTGTTGTTGTCCAGGCGGGCCGCCCCCGACACCGCCACCCGCACGGTGGCGAACTGCTCGGCTGCCACGTCGGGCAACGAGGCCAGCGCCGCCCACATGTTGGGAGGGCCAGCGGCGATGGTGACGCCCCATTGGGCGATGCTTTCGGCCGCGCTGGCCGGGTCGAAGCGCTCGATCAACACCAAGCGAGAGCCGGAGTAGAGCGAGGAGCCCAAGGCCACGTTGAGCCCGAAGATGTGGAACAACGGCAACACGCCCAGGACCACGTCGTCGGGACGGCTGCCGGCTTGGCGACCGGTCTGGTCCAGGCTCGCCAGCAGGTTGCCATGGCTGAGCATGGCTGCCCGGGGAAGGCCGGCGGTGCCGCTGGTGAACATGAGCACAGCCAGATCCTCGGCTTGGCGATGCACCGCAGGGCCGGGGGTGGCAGCCATCACGTCATCAAGGAGCAGCCGACCGCTGGCTTCGGGTGTGCCGCAGTCGATGACGTGTTCGAGGTCAGCCAACCGGGCCTGATCCACCCCGGCGAAGGCGGCCCGGGCGGCGGGGCCCACCACCACCGCTCTGGCCCCCACCACGGCCAGTTCGCCCTGCAGCTCTCGGCCGGGGGACATGGGGTTGAGCGGGACCACCACCAGGCCGGCGGACAGCCCCGCCAGGTAGGAGACCACGAAGTACCAGTTGTTGGCGCACAACAACGCCATACGGTCCCCTGGCTCGAGGCCAAGACCGTGTAAGCCGCCCCGAAAGCCGGCCACCTGCCGACGTAACTCGCCGTACGTGGTGGTCTTACCCCTGCTGACCAGGGCGACTGCCGCTTCAGGATGCTCATCGATGATGGTGGCCAGATTCACGCCGTGTTCCTTACTCCCTGCAGCATGTCAGCGGATGGGACGATCGAGCGGTGGGAACGGTCAGCGGGCGAGCACGAAGAACTGCAGCACCGCAGCCGCCAGGATGAGACTGAGCAGGATGGCGACCACCAGGGTCGTGCCTGGGCGCATCAGCTCGACCCCGAAGCGGGTTGACGGGTGGAGCCCAATGCCACTCGAACCGAAACGGCGCTGGCCGAGCCGGTTTCCTGGACGGGTTCGAGCCGAAGCGGATCGCCGGTCCCCAGGCGCAGCTCGGCGGCGGCCGAGGAGCGATTGGCCACCAGCGCGGCCAGACCGTTGCTGTCGGTCAGCAACCCGATCTCGCCGGTGCGCAGATCCCCGAAGACCCGCACCCGGCGGGCCACCCGATGTACCCCGGCGGCCACCAGGCTCACCTGTTCGCCATAGGCATCGAGCTCGTCGGGGTCGACGTTGAGTTGCAGGTTTCCGAACCGGTCACACCACAACACCTCAGCCTCTAGACCACCGTCCTCCTCCCGGCAGATCGGCAGCAGCCCTGGGAGCAGGCTCAGCGGATCGAGAGGGGCACCGAGGGCACCCACCGCCACCCCGGCGCAGAGATGGGCGGCTGCGGGGGCGAAAATGTCGCGACCGGCGAAGGTGGGCCCTAGGCCCGCCACCTGGAACTCGGTGTTGGTCAGCTCGACCGCCCTGCTGGCCCCCCCGACCATGGCCACTGCGGGGGCCAGCAACCCGTTGTCCGGCCCGACCAGCACCGATTGACCCCCGCCGACCTCGACCGCGATGGCCCGACGGCTGGTGCCGACCCCGGGGTCCACCACCGCCACCCCCACCCCGGGGCAGAGGTAATGGGCGGAACGGGCCAGCATCAGCCCGGCCCCCCTCACGTCGAAGGGAGCGATGTCGTGGCACAGATCCACGATGCGGACGTGGGGCGCTATCGACCAGATGAC
>JANPEN010000404.1:0-14550 GCA_031422955.1 Acidimicrobiia bacterium | reverse complement strand
CGGTCTGCCCCCAACGGGGGGTCTCGGCATCGGCATCGACCGGGTGGCCATGCTGCTGTCGGGCCAGGCTTCCATCCGTGAGGTCATCCTGTTCCCGACCCTGCGGCCCGAGTCAACGTCGGAGTCAACCTCGGATTCAGTGAGCGAGATCAGCCCCGAGGGATGAAACTAGCGGGCCAGCGGGTGGCGTGGTCCCAGAAGAAATCACCCCTGGCCCCTTCCAGGCGGCAGCCGGAAAGATCCACCCCTCGCAGATCACAGTGTGACCACACGGTGTGGGACAGATCGGCCCCTTCGAGTTGAGCCTGACGTAGGTCGCAATAGGTCAACGTCGACCTCGATAGGTCGGCTCGGCGCAGATCGGCCCCCCGCAGATCCACGTTCACCAGCAGGGCCAGGGGGGCCGACACGTCGCTCAGCCTCGCCCCCTTCAGCCGGCTGTCGATCACGTGGAGTTCGCTGAGGTTGCTGGCCCGAAGGTCGGCCCCGTCCAATTCGCAGGCCTCAACGTAGAGCCGTACGAGGTCGGCAGCGGGCAGGGACAAGCCAGGGAGGCGATAGCCCCGCCAACGGGTGCCCCGTAGAGAACCGGGGGAGGGCTCGACCCGCAGGTCGAGCACCGCCGCGCCATCCTCGCCGGTTGTCCCACCCTGATCGATACCGGGTTCCGGCGCGACCTCAGCCGCCATGTTCGCTGCCTTTTCTCACCATGGGGGTCGCGACCACTCGGGGCGGCGGGGGTCGCTGACGCGGTGATGATAGAAGGGCAGCGCCCGAGGTCGCCGGTGGACGCCCGACAATCGCCGTCGCCGCTACGAACGGCGTTCGTCCCGCACCGTTAGCGACGAAGACGAACCCACTGGGCGGGCACTCAGTGGCTTAGAGTGTCGCCGCCATCGAAGGTGCACCGCGGATGGTCGATCGCCCGCAGCGAGCGAGACCGCCGGTTGGGGTCGTTAGCCGAACGTCACCCGATACAAGTCGCTCCAGCGCTTGCCGGTGAGCAGGAACGTATCGGTGGCGGGGTCGTAGGCAATGCCATTGAGGACATCGTCGGGACCTGCCCCGGCTGGCACCAGGGCCGAGGCGTCGATCCAGGCGGTGACACGGCCGGTGGTGGGATCGATGCGGGCGATGCGAGAGGTCTGCCACACGTTGGCGTAGACAGCCCCGCCTACGCATTCCAGCTCGTTGAGTCGAACTACGGGTTGGGTGCCGTCGACCACGTCGAGTTGACCCACCTCGGCGAAGGTTTGCGGGTTGCGCAGACGCAGCTTGGACGAGCCGTCGCTGTGGACCAACACGGCTCCGTCGAAACACAGCCCCCAGCCCTCACCCTCGTAGTCGTACTGGCGGCGTAGCTGCAGGTCAGCCCGGCCGTAGACCAGGGCGGTCTGGTTGCGCCAGGTGAGCTGGATCAACTCGCCCCCTACTAACGCCAGACCCTCGGCGAACACGGGGGGCGCCACTGCGGTTTGTTGATGAACGGTGCCAGTGGCCAGCTCGACTCGGCGCACCGAGGAGGATCCGACCAGGCCGGTGCTTTCGAACAGCTCGCCGCCATCGAGCAACAGTCCTTGGGTGAAGGCGTTTGCGTCGTGGGGAAAGCGTTGCAACACCGTAACCCGCAGCTGCAAAGGTGGCATCGGCGCTGGTGGCTGGGTAGGCGGCTGCGGTTGGCTGGGCCCGGTTGGGTCGGGTGCGGGGTCCGAATCGACCGAGGTTGGGGCGGACGTGGGGTTGGTCGCGCCGTTGGCGCCGGTGGTCGCGGTGAGAGCGCTGGTAGGGCTCGCGGTGGTCTCGCTCCCAGATGTTGAGGGGCTGCCAACCGTGGTGGTGGGGTTACGGTTCGGCTTCCCGTCCCCAATCTGGTCGGCATCGATCCCGCTCGAGCTCGTGTCGGTGGCGGCTCCACCGGAAGGGTCCTCTGCGGTGAAGGTTCCCGCCGAGGAGGACGAGGTCCCATCGGCGTCGCGGCAGGCGCCGAGCGAGGCTGTCACCACCAACACGGCGGCCAAGAAAACAGGGCGAAGCATCCTCGGCAAGGGTAACGGCGGCGGTACCGTTCACGTTCACGGCCTGCGGCAGATTTGCCGGCCGCCGGCCTCGACAGCTGCGGGCGTAGACCAGGCCCGAGTGTGCAGGGGAGCGACCATGATCGTCGGGGTACCAGCGGAGACCAAGACCCTGGAGCGGCGCGTGGCCATCTCCGCTGCCGGGGTGGTGGAGTTGTGCGCCGCCGGCCACGAGGTAGTCGTGGAACGCGGGGCCGGGGCTGGTTCCGGCATCAGCGATGAGACCTTCCTCGGCGCCGGTGCCGAGGTGGGCTCCGTGGATGAGGT
This sequence comes from Acidimicrobiia bacterium, assembly GCA_031422955.1. Lineage (GTDB taxonomy): Bacteria > Actinomycetota > Acidimicrobiia > Acidimicrobiales > CAIXPF01 > CAIXPF01. Next base: position 12,208 of record JANPEN010000404.1, on the reverse strand, counting down.
CTACGAACGGGCGCAGCTCATCCTGCACGTGAAGGAACCCCAGGAGCGTGACCTGACCCGTCTCGGGCCCCAACACGTGCTCTTCACCTACCTGCATCTGGCCGCCTACCCGCAGGTGGCTGCGGATCTGTTGCGTTGCGGGGCCACCGCCCTGGCCTATGAGACCGTGCAGCTACCCGACGGCCATCTCCCGCTGCTGGCCCCCATGAGCCGCATTGCGGGGCGCATGGCCATGCAGGCCGGTGCCCATTACCTGGAAGCACCCCAGGGGGGCAAGGGGATGCTGGCCGGCGGCATACCCGGGGTGGCCAGGGCAAAGGTGGCGGTGTTGGGCGCGGGTGTGTCGGGCTGGCATGCCATCGACGTGGCCGTGGGGATCGGCGCGGCAGTGACCGTGTTGGACATCTCCCTGGCCAAGCTCGAGGCGGTGGAGATGATGTGGGGGGGCCGAGTGGAGACCATTCACTCGTCCCGTCACGGTATCGAGGCCGCAGTGGCTGCGTCCGACGTGGTGATCGGGGCGGTGCTGGTAGCGGGGGACCGGTCGCCGATCTTGGTGGAGGAATCGATGATCGCGGCCATGGAGGCGGGCAGTGTGGTGGTGGACATCTCCATCGATCAGGGCGGCTGTTTCGCCACTTCCCGGGAGACCTCTCACACCGACCCCGTCTACGTGAAACACGGGGTGGTGCACTACGCGGTAGGCAACATCCCCGGAGCGGTACCCCGCACCTCGACGCTGGCGTTGACCAATGCCACCATGCGCTACGCGGTGGCCCTGGCTGGCGGGCTCCCCGCCGCGTTGATCCGCTACCCGGAGCTGGCACTGGGGGTGAACGTGGTGGCCGGCAAGTTGACCAACGCGGCGGTGGCCCACGGGCTGGGCCAGAGCGCGGTGCCGCTGGAAGTGGCGTTGGGCTGAGGGTGGCCTAGTCGCGGGCGGGGCGGGGCCGGACCTTGAAAACGAGGGAGGCGGCCACGGCCAGGGAACCGTCTTCGGCGCGAACCTCGGCTTGAACGAAAGCCAAGGATTTGCCCCCCGAACGCACCCACGCCTCGGCCAACGCGTCTTGTCCTTTGACCGCACCGCAGTAGTCCACCGTCATGGACACGGTGATCATGTCGGGTTGCTGGTCGTAGAAGGTGCCCACCGCCGGAACCGCGCTGGTGTCGATGAGGGCAGCCAGCGCTCCACCATGGATCAAGCCCGCCACCTGGCAGATTTCCGGGCGCATAGGCAGGCGTAACCGGGCGTAACCAACCCTGACCTCCTCCAGTACCAGGCCGAGGTGGGTGGGAAGAAAGACCCGGTCGGGGGAAAGGAATCGATTCCATTGCTCCGTCCGGGCGGGGTCGAGCACGACATGGGAACGAGCGCGGCCATTGACCGCGATTGCTTGGGACATGGCCGCCGACCGTAGCCGGACGCTGACCGGCGGCCGAGCCGGCCAGGGGGGCGGGGGCGGCGAGGGGGGTGCCGGTCATGATTCGGCGACCACCGCCCACGCTTCGGGGGGCAGATCCCAGCCTGCCAGCAGCTGGGTGAGCCTGGTGCTCAGGCCGGGGGTGAGGCGGGTACGCAGCTCAGCTAGGGCAACCGGCAACGGAGCCACTTCGGCCAAGGCCCATCGTTCAATCATGCCGTCGTCCATCCAGCTTGCCACCTGGGCCTCGACGCCAGGGACCGATATAGCCCCAGTGGCGCAGGCCTGGCGTAGCACTGACCACGGGCAGGTTTGGTCCAGCAGCCGGCCGTGATGAGCGAGGGCGGCAAAGTCCTGGTCGGGCCCGAAGGGCCTGCCGGCAGGAAACTGGGCCACCAGATCCGACTCGGCCCTGACCAACTCCAGCGCAGGCTGGGAACACAGCCGGTCTAGCCAGGAGGCCGCCCACCACTGAAGCGGGGAGTGGGCCACCGGGCCGGTGGGCTGGTCGAAGCAGCGCTGGCACACCTCCACGATGCGGCCCTTGGCCCCATCGGGGGAGGCCCGTAGGGCCGTGGCGCTGGAGCCGACCAAGGACGCCGAGGGTCCCAGGCGAGATTGCAGATGCACGACCACCACGTGCTGGACCCGGTCGGGCCCTGAACCCACGGATCGGGCTCGACCCCTGGCCACCACGCCGATGGCGCTCCATTCGGGCGGGGCGTGGAACCCGATCAGGGCGGCGGCCACATGCTGGCCAGGAGGAGCGGGGCGGATGTGCAACTCGACGCCTTCGTCGTCGATGACAATGCCGACGGCAGCATCGGCGCTTTTTTCGCTAACGGCGCGGCCGAGTAATTCGGCGAGATGGACGAGGAGGCCGTCCGTACCAAGAGATCGCATGACTTTTCCCGATGGGCTCGGGGAACGGTGGCGACCTCAGGTCGAGGCGGGGAGGTCGAACCCGCAGGAGGAGTATGCACCCACCCCTGAGACAGTGTGGGTGGCGCAGGGTCGATGGGCGTGGCGGTGGGTGCAGGCGGCGAGCGCTCAGCCGGTGGCGGCGAGGTTGTTCCGGCGGCGGGAGGCGCCCACCGGCCAGGGCACGGCATAGCCGGCTCGGGCCCGGTCCGATTCGGATTCGCCACCCCAGAATCCGTACTCGCGGTGCAGCCTGGCGTAGGTGCGACAAGGTTCCAGCTGAGGGCACTCCTGGCAGACATTGCGGGCCTGGGCCTCGCGACGGGCTCGGGCCTGGGGTCGCTCGGCGTGGGGGGCGAAGAACATTTGGGTCTTGCCGTGGCACATTCCCTGCGCCATCCATTCCTGGCGCATCCAACCCGGTGCAGGCGGGGCGACCTCGGCGTTCATTTCGGGGCCGCCGTCGGGAGCAGAGGTGACTGGGGAGGCGGGTTCGGCCGGGTGGAGGTTCTCGCTCCCGAGCGGCGGACGTCCTACGGTGGGCAGGATCGAGGGGAGCGAGGTCATGTGGCTGATGGCGGCGTTGATCCGTTCCTTGGGTCGGAGGGGACAGGTTGTCTTTTCTGTCGGATCGCCGCCGGCGCCGAGCCTGCTTTCGGGGTGGGGGGCGATGAGCAGGTCCATGCCTTCCTCGACCGCCGACCACTGTTCTTCGGACACGTTCTGGTGGTTCCGCGCAGCCATGTCGCCACCCTGGCGGAACTGCCGAGCGACGCCATTGGGCCGTTCTTCACCTTCGTAGCCCGGATGGAGGCGGCGGTGCGGCTCGGTTGCGACGCTCCGGGGACCTTTGTGGCTATGAACAACGTGGTCAGCCAGAGTGTCGCCCACCTTCACGTGCACGTCGTACCCCGCCGGCCCAAGGACGGCCTGCGGGGGTTCTTCTGGCCTCGGACCCGCTATCCAGACGACGAAACTGCACGCAGCGTGGCCGCCCGGATCGCTACAGAGTTGTCTCGCTAACAGCGGCAGCTGGCCCGATGAGGGAGCCATCGGCTCAGAAGCAGATGCGTTGGATCAGGCCACGTTCGTCCGCAGCGTTGTCGCCCAGGATCATCCCCGATCCGGCCGCCAGCGTGCGGGTCGAACAGGCCACCGCCAGCGCATCGAGCAGATCGTCGGGGGCCACCCCCGGCCGCAGCCGCAGGGCGGCTAACCTCGCCGCCTCGGCGTCGTTCAGGCCCAGGGCGCGACCCAGCAGGACCAGGCGTCTGGTTCGTCCGGCGGGGGTCTTCTTCGGTTCGGGCAGGGGTGCCCCGGCCAGGCGGGCGAAGGCCAGCTCCGGATGAACCTCGAAGACTCGCTCCGCCCGGTCAGGATCGATCCAGGCGTCCACCTCGGCGATCTTGGCCATCAGGTTCCAGGCCTGGATGGACAGGCCCTTGCCGGTGGCCCGACGGGAGCGAAGCAGCGCTTCGGGGTAGTCAACCGCTCCTAACACGGCGCGGGCCGGGGTGGGAAACACCGTCGAGCGTCGCTCCCCCAGCAGCGTCCTGGCTTCCTGGTCGGCCCGGCGAAGGCCATCGGCCGGCAGCCCGATGGGCATGTCCAGGCCTACGTGACCGGCCCCAGCAGCCGCTGCGGCGGCCATGGCTTCCGCCAATCGGTCGTGCCTGCTCAGCTCAAATGGGCTGATGGTGGTGCCATTTTGTCGGGGGGTCGGGCCGATGAGGGCCAGCACCCAGCCCGACCGGCAGCCGTCCAGCCCGGCCCAGACGCAGCTCGTCGGTCCCAACCCCTCAACCAATCCCCGACCCGCTCTTCAGAGCTGGTCGATGAGCTTGTAGGCCTCGCCGTGGGTGAAGCCGGCCAGCGCACCGTGCTGAGTGAGCCGGGCGGTGATGCGCTCGATGAAGCTGCTGCGTTGATCAGCCGCGCCGGCCTTGTCGGTCTCGTCGATCTTCATGGTCGAGCGGAACTGGCTGGCGTGGGCGAACAGGCCCGCCAGCTTTAGTTCGACGAAGCCGGTGACATCCTCGACGTGGTCGGCCTCATCGGCCTCGTAGAGCAGCAGGGCCGAGGGCCGATGGTGGGCCAGGTTCTGCTCGGGGAAGAAGAGCGGATCGCGGGCGGCGACAATGGACTCCACGGTCAACAAACCGGCGTGGCGATGGTCGGGATGGAGCCGATAGCGCCGCCACGGGTCGTGGCCGATGACCACGTCGGGCTGGAAACGACGAATCCAGTAGGCCACCTCCCAACGCTGACGCAAGCCCGACTCCAGCTCACCGTCGGTCCAACCCAGGAAGACGACCTCGCCGGTGGCGCCTAGGGCGGCGGCCGCCCGGCGCTGCTCGCCTTGGCGCAACATGACCAGCTCGGCTGGGTCGGTCTGGGGGTCCCAGGTGCCCTTGGAACCATCGGTGCACACCAGGTGATGCACGGTGGCGCCTGCCGCCGCCCACTTCGCCAAGGTGGCGCCGCAGCCGAACTCGATGTCATCGGGGTGGGCGCCGATGGCCAACACCCGCTTGGGGGTTTGCAGGTTGGCCGACACGTTGGCCGCCACCGAGGCGAACACAACGGGAGCGGTGGTAGCGTCCTGCCGGGAAGGCGGCGGGTTCTTGGTGGTCACCGGCGCAGCCTACGGCGAGGGCGTGGTTCGGGGGTCGTCTCCAGCTGGCTGGTTCAGCTCTTGGAGGTCCTCCGGCGTGTCCACATCGAAGCCCAGGCGCCGATCGCGCACCACCCGCAGGGCCAGGCCCAGACGCAGGGCCTCGGCTCGGTGACGGGCGAAGCTGGCCGGGCCGTAGGCGAAGGTGAACGGGACCGCGGTGGGTACGCACATTACGTTGGTGCCATCTTCTCGACGATCCGGCACGATGGTGATCCCATCGAAGGCGCCGACCCAGCCCAACGATTCGGCCAGGGGCAGGTCGGAATGGGCCACGATCACCCGGCCAAATCCGGACGCGCCCAAGGCGGCCATGCCGTCGCTCACCGCCTGGTCAAGGCCTCGCCCCGGACACCACAACACCGCGGCCCCCACGCTGCGGGCCCATTCGGCCACGGCTAGGTCGTCGCAGACCACCGAAACGGCCAGGCCCTGGCCGGCCCGAACGACGTTGGCGGCCATGTCTCGAGCCAGCGCCGCCCGCTGCGACGGTGACAACACCCTGGCCAGGCGACCCTTGGCCTGGTCGAAGGCTTTGACCGGTACCAGCACGGCTAGGGCCAGGTCGCCCGAGGGGGGGTCGTTCGGAACCGCATCGCTCGGAACCCGGGGACTCGCAGTGGGGCCGGGCATGGCCGGCATTCTAGGAAGGCGACAACCCGGGCTCCCAGGGGTGACCCAAACTGGCGGCCGCGGCGTGCGCTGCGGGGTGAGCGTGTCGCGGCGACGCGCCTCGTAGCTTGTGGGCCATGAACATCCGGGTTGTCGTGCTGGGCGGGGGCACCTGGGGCTCGACCATGGCCTCGTTGGCGGCGCGCAACGCCCGCACGATGCTGTGGGCGCGTCGATCCGAGATCGTGACGGAGATCAACACCCGCCATACCAACGAGCGTTATCTGCCAGGGGCCACCTTGGCCGAAGCACTGGTAGCGACGGACTCCCTGGAGGCGGCCGTCGAGCAGGCCGACGTCATGGTTATGGCGGTGCCCTCCCATGCCTTTCGTCAAACGTTGGAGGCCGCCGCGCTGTACATGCGGCCCTGGATTCCTGTGGTCAGCCTGACCAAAGGCCTGGAACAAGGCAGCAACCTGCGGATGACCCAGATCGTGGAAGAGGTGCTGCCCGGCCACCCCGCCGGCGTGCTGACCGGGCCCAACCTGGCCCATGAGATCGTCTCCGGCCAGGCGGCCGCCTCGGTGGTGGCCATGCACGATCCCCACGTGGCCGAGGTGCTGCAGCGCGTGTTCGCCTCGGACCTGTTCCGGGTGTACACCAACGACGACGTGGTCGGCTGTGAGGTGGCCGGGGCCACCAAGAACGTGATCGCCATCGCCTCTGGCATAGCGGACGGATTGGAGACCGGTGACAACACCCGGGCCGCGGTCATCACCAGGGGTTTGGCCGAGCTGAGCCGGTTCGGTTTGGCCATGGGCGGCCGGCCCGAGACCTTCGCCGGCCTGGCCGGCATGGGCGACCTCATCGCCACCTGCATCAACCCCCATAGCCGAAACCGCTGGGTGGGTGAGCAGCTGGGCCGGGGCCGGCCCCTGGAGGAGGTGCTGGGCGAACTGGACTATGTGGCCGAGGGGGTGCGGGCGGCCAGCGTGATTATGGAACTCGCCGCCCAATTGGGCCTTGATCTGCCTATTTGCGCCGAGATGGACGCGGTCCTCAACAATGGCCGGGCCGCCCAGGAGGCCTACCGAGGGCTGCTGCGCCGATCGGCCAATCCGTCGGTCCCCCACTGGTGAAGACCGACCAGGTGAACGAGTGAAAGACCGGACCAGGCGGTTTCGAACCAGCTCGGGCCAGAACCACCCGGCCGGTGCGCACGGCTTCATTGCCGGCCCTGGCGCGGCGGCGAGGGAGGAACGGATCGGTGTGCTGGGGGCGATGGGCGCCACCGTGCAACGCTCTGGAGCCGTGCACCTCGAGCAGGTCGGGGGGTCGGGGGCGACGGTGTTGCGGTGGTGGGTCGGTGCCGAAGACCGTTGGTACCGGCCCGAACACGAGGTGGCGGTGCGTCAGGAGCGCCTGCGGGGTACCCCGGTGGTACAGACATCGCTGCGGATCCCCGGGGGTGATGTTCGCGTGTGGACCTACGGGGCCATGGTGGCCGGACACGGCTGGGTGGTGGTCGACTTGATCAACGACAGCCGCGGCCCAGTGGCCGTGGCGGTGGTGACAGAAGGGGCCGGTGCCCGTGGTTCGACCCAGGACCCCAACGCGGTGGGGTCCTGCCCCTGGCTGGTCGAGGGCGCTTCGCTGCGGTGGTCCGGCCAGCTGCTGAGTGTGGCTGGCCGTTCGGCTGACGCCATCGACGCGGAGACCTCCCTCGACGCCCTGGCGGCACGGTTGGCCACCCACCTGGCGCCGGTCTCGGGGCCGGAACCCGGGTCTGGGTCAAGCTCGCGCGGCGGGTCGGCAATGGCCCAGATCTTCGCCCTTTCGACGGGGGCCAGCCTGCGGCTCCTGATCGCTGGCCACCGGTCCCCCTGGAACGACAGGCCGCTCCCGGCGCCGCAGGCCGCTCCCTCGCCCGAGGCGGTGGCCAGGGGCTGGTCTCGCCAGCTGGAGGCGGCCGCGGCGGTGCAACTGGGCGAGGAGGCGGCGGAGGCCGAGCTCTGTCGGCTTCGTACCAGCCTGCTGTTGGAGCTGGAGGAGATCGGACCTGCTGACGTGCGGGCCCTGGCCGCTTTTGGTCATCATCAGGAGGCGGCCCAGCGGCTGGACCGGGCCCTGAGCGCCCTGAGGGCCCCGGTGTCAGCGGACCACGCGGCCGGGCTGCTGGTGGCCGCCGCCGATCTCTTGCGCTGGGCCGATCCGGGCGCGGCCACTACTGAGCTGGCCGCGTTATTACGCGGCCCCGCGCTGGAGTTGGCCGTCTGGACCAGCCGTAGCCCCTATCAGGAGCGGGCCCAATGGGCGCTGAGCCAGATCGTGTCAGGGGTCCAGGCCAAAGCCGCGCCCGCGGCGCGGCAGCGGGCGCAGCACTCGGGTCAGCTCGCCCACGAGCCCGCCGATGAAGCCGGCCCAACCATCGAGCCGGCCGGGTCCTTCCCGCCAGGTTCCGCCGCCGCGTTGCTGGGGTGGCGGAATTGCTTGGTGGCGGACTCCGGCGATGACACGTTGGTGGTGTTGCCCGGCTGGCGCCAGGACTGGCGGGGCCGACCTATCGAGGTGCACCGCCTCCCTACCGCCCAGGGTCGGCTTTCTTTCGCGCTGCGTTGGCATGGGCCCCGACCAGCCCTGTTATGGCAAATCGAGGACCCCATCGAAACCGACGGGGCGGTCGCCTTCAGGCTGCTGGCACCGCGGCTGGATCCGGCCTTTGTCGCTTCCCAGCGCCGAGGTGAGGTGCTCTTGGCCCCTCCTGGGGTCGACGTCGACCAAGGCTAAGTTGGCCGGTCATGGCCGCCCCCGTCGCCCCCCGGCTACGCAAAGCCCTGCAGGGCAATGCCCCCACCTTGGCGGTGGAGCGGGAGCTGTGGGCGGCGGGGCACAGCCTGGTGGTCGGCATCGACGAGGTGGGGCGGGGATCGTGGGCGGGGCCGCTGACCATTGGCGCAGCCGTGTTGCCCCCCGATCGGCGGGTGCTGAAGGTCCGGGACTCCAAGCTGCTGTCCGAACCCGAACGCGAGGCCCTTTTCGACCGCATCGCGGCTTGGTGTGTGACCTGGGCGGTGGGCCATGTCAGCGCCCAGGAATGTGACGATCTGGGCATGTCCGCCGCCCAACGGCTGGCCGCCCAGCGCGCCATTGCCGGGCTCGGGGTCACCCCCGACCAGGTCCTCATTGACGGCAACTGGGACTTCGTGGGTGGGGGCAACACGCGGCGCATCGTGCGCGGTGACGCTACCTGCTTGTCCATCGCGGCAGCTTCGATCTTGGCCAAGGTGAGCAGAGACCGAATCATGCGGGCCGAGGCGGCGAACTATCCCTGCTTTGATTTCGAGTTCAACAAGGGCTACCCGTGCCCCCGCCACAAGCTCGCCCTCAACGCCTACGGGCCTACCACCTTGCATCGCCGTACCTGGGTGTTCATGGACGGCCTGCCCTGGAGCGGGATCAAGCGGGTCACGCCGGCGGTGCCGTCCCGTCTCCCTTTCGGTCCTGTCTCCTCCAGTCCTGTCTCCTCCAGTCCAGTTCTCCGGTGATTTCGTCACCGGAGAAACTCCCACGTGCCCTGGCCGGAGTCTCAGCGACCAGTGACGCCGTTCTTGGGGATGTCCTTGAACGGGCTGGTGGTGTCGATACCGGGCTCTTTGGGCAGGCCCAACACCCGTTCGCCGACAATGTTGCGCAGCGTCTCATCTGACCCGCCGGCGATGGCCATGCCCAACACGAAACCACTCCACGTGTAGGTGCCCCATTCTCCGGAGTCGGCCACCAGGCATGGCCCCAGCACCCTGGACACGAAGGCGGAGGTCTTGCGCAGGTTCTCCGTCAAAGCCAGTTTGGCCACCGACATCTCCGGGCCAGGAAGCTGACCAGCCCTGATCTTGTCCATGGCCCGACGGTTCGAGAACTGCAATACCTGCTGCTCGGTGTAGATGCGCATCAGCTCCTGGCGCACCGTGGCATCGTCGCCCAAGCCGAAATGGCGCACCATCTCCCGCAACCGGGCGAAGCTGCCGCCGCCCCCGCCGCCCGCCCCAAGCGCCACCCGCCAGCGGTCGTTGACCTCGCCCAGGCGGTTGCGATCATGGACCCTGGTCTCATTGAAGAAGACCTCGTTGAAGTTGGCCCCACCGGTCATCTGGCGCAACGGGCGGATCTCTGACTTGAGCTGGGCATTGGCGGCTAGGAAGGCGGTGACCTCGGTGGTGAAGTATCCAGGGATAGATCAGCCATGGTTGGTCTCCTGAGACGCCTAGTGAAGGGGTAGCGGTAGCGAGTCTGATCACGGTAGCGGGCCGGTGTACGGTGCGCTCATGGCTGGGTTCCTTGATGCCGCTCCGGCCCGTTTCCGGCACTGGTCACTGCTTTGCTTCGGCGTCTGGAGCGCGGCGATCTGGCTCAGCCGGGTCCGTAATATTCTGGTTGACTCGTCCCTGACCGGCTCGGCCAAGCTGGTGTGGCTGATCCCTGCGGTGATCTTCGGGTTGGGGGGCTTGTTGGCGTTGTCGCTGTGGTGGTGGGGCCGGGTCCCCGGGGTTGGGGCCAACCCGGAGCGGGTGTTGGCTGCGGTGTTGTTGGCCACGGTGGCCTACTGGCCGATCCGGGCCCTGTTCGTCCTCCTGGATGGGCGATCCTTGGCCTTTCAGGCGGTCCATCTGGTGTTGGCGATCGTGTCGGTGGGTTTGGCCCTCGTGGCGGGAAGACGTCTGCTGCGTACCAACCTGATTCCCCGCCGCTATTGGCCGGTGGGCTGACGCCGCTATGGGCCGATAGGCTGATGCCGCTATGGGACAGCCCGTTTCGGTCATCGAGAAAACCACGGGGCGTGCCGGGGTGATGCGCTTCGAGACCAACCGGAACTTCACCGGCATGGGCCATGAGCGCTACACCGTCGAAGCGCCCATCATCGGGGATCGCCCGCCCGACGTGCTGGCCCGCCGCCTGTTCGAGCGGGGCGGGGTGAGCTCGGTCCATGTCTATGGCGGGGTGGTCACCATCGTGCTGTCCGAGCCGGTCGGGTCGGGCGGGAACGGAGCTGGCGGGGGCGTTCCGGATAGCGCTGGGGTCAAACAGATTATTGAGGACCTGTACACCTTCTACCGGCCTGAACCGGACTGATCCGGGCTTCCAGCCCGCCCCGGTAACCCCCGCCGCAATCCGAACGCCCGTTCGCTACCCTGTACGGGTGGCCGATCGTCGAGCTGCTGCTCTGCTTCTCCAAGAACGGGTCCGTCCCGTCAGCCTGGCTGAGGAGCGCGTCCTCGAGGTGCATCCGGCTCTGGCCGGGCTGCTGCCCAACCGGGGCCTACGCCGCGGGACCACCGTGGCTGTCTCAGGGTCGGCCAACGCGGCGGTCACCTCGGCCGCGCTGGCCCTAATCGCCCCCGTCACCGCCGCCGGTTCCTGGGCGGCCGTGGTTGGGTTGCCCCAGCTGGGGTTGGCCGCCGCCGAAGAGCTGGGCCTGGCCCTGGAACGGTTGCTGTTAATCGGCCCGGTGCCGGCTGAACAGTGGGCGGCCACGGTGGTAGCCCTGGTGGAAGCGGTCGATGTTGTGGTGGTGGGCCTGCCCCCGAGCAGGATCGGGGCTGGTCCGGCCCGTCGGGTACTGGCCAGGGTGCGGGAGCGGGGGGCGGTGTTGGTGCTGGCTGGCTGGCTGGAGCGTTCCTGGCCCGATCGAGCGGAGCTGACCCTGCACGCCCGACCCTTGGCCTGGTCCGGCATCGGCCGGGGCCACGGGTACCTGCAGGCCCGCCAGGTCGAGCTGACCATCAGCGGCCGTCACGGGGCAGACAGGCCCCGCATGGCCCGGTTCTGGCTGCCCGACGCCCATGGTCGTTTCGCCCCGGTGGAACCCACCGCCGCGGTGTCGGCCGGCGAGCGGGTCAACCGGGTGGTGGAGCTGGCCCCCGCCCCCCCCGAGCTGGGCTTTGCCCAGCAGTCGGCATGACCGTGCGAACCCTGGTCATCTGGTGTGCTGATTGGCCGGTGCTGGCGCTGGGTCGCTCTGCTGAACGGCCCGCCGCGGTGTTGCAAGCCAACCGGGTGGTGGCCGCCACCGAGGCCGCCAGGGTCGAGGGGGTCACGGTGGGGATGGGTCGAAGAGATGCCCAGCGCCGCTGTCCGAGCATGGAGATCCTCGAACGCGACCTGGATCGGGAGGCCAGAGCCTTCGGGCCGGTGGTGGCCGTGGCCAGTTCGTTCACCCCCTGGGTCGAGCAGTCCTGGCCAGGAAGCTGCGCGTTGCCCACCCGGGGCCCCTCCCGCTACTTCGGTGGGGACGAGGCCCTGGCCACCGCCGTACAGGCCCGGGTGGAGGAGGCCCTGGCCCTGCAGGCAGGACGGTCGCAGGTGGCCGTGCAGGTGGGGGTGGCCGATGGGTCCTTCGCAGCCCGGCTGGCCGCTCGGGCCGCCGTCCCCACCATGGTGGTTGGCCCAGGGCAGAGTGCGGCCTTCCTGGCTCCCCTGCCGTTGTCGGTGTTGCCCTATCCCGCCCTGGTCGACGTGCTGCAACGATTGGGGTTGGACACTCTGGGTGAGCTGGCTGCCCTGGCCCCAGCGGCGGTGCTGG
>JANPEN010000403.1:0-2398 GCA_031422955.1 Acidimicrobiia bacterium | reverse complement strand
GAGCAGCCGGTCCAACAGCGACTCCGCCTCCTCGTAGGGGCCGAGCTCGGCGACCGCCACGATGCGTCCGTAGCCACTGCGAAGATCGCTATCAACGATCACCAGCCGATTCGCTCCGAGCTGCGCGGCCGAGGCCAGGGTTTGTTCAAGGGAGCCGGCGGAGAAGTTCTCGCCGTTTCGGATGATCACGTTCTTGCGTCGGTCCACTACGTAGAGCTGCTTGCGGTGGACGAAGCCGATATCGCCGGTAGGAAGGCCGGTAGGGTCGAAGGCGTCGAGGCTCCCGTCGGGCCGCAGATAGCCGGCGGCCACGGACGGCCCGCTGACCACGATCTCCCCGCACTGGTCCTCGCCCAGTGTCTCGCCGGTTTCGGGATCGCAGATACGAAAATCGACCCCGTCGAGCGGGCCCAGGGCAACGACCTCGATCAGGTCGGGGGCCGAAGGGGCGATGGAGCCGGCGATGGGGCCTTCTTCGTGGACGCACACCGAACCCAGTCGGGCCACGTCACGCTGGACCACCAGTCGGTGCATGGGTTGACCGACCGGCGTGGTGGAGACATAGACGGTGGCCTCGCCCAAGCCGTAGCTGGGCGACACACACAGCGGATCGAGGCCAAAGGGCGCCAAGGCGTTGGTGAAGTCGCGCAAGGTGGAGGCGTTGATGGGTTCGGCGCCGCAGATGAGGCGTCGCCAGCTGGACAGATCCACCCCTGGGGAGAGCTGATCGGCGCGTTGGGCCACCTCCCGCAAGGCGAAATCGGGTCCGCAGGACACCGTGGCCCGCAGCTCAGAGACGGCCCGGACCCAGCTGAGCGGGTCACGTAAGAAATCGAAGGGGCTGAATAGGTAGAGGTCGGCCCCAGCCATGAGGGGTGTGACGCAGGCGACCACGAGGCCCATGTCGTGGTAGAGCGGCAGCCACGAGACCACGCTGTCAGTGGCGGTCACCCCCGTTGCTCTGATGATGCCGGCAACGTTGGCGGCGAGGGCACCGTGGTTGACCACGATCACCTTCGGGTCTCCGGTTGACCCGCTGGAAAGCTGCAGATGAACGGGATCGCCGGCTTTCACCGGGTCGAGCAGGCCATCGAAGCGGACGTGGCCCGGTTCTCCGGTTGCGCCCATGGGGATGGCCGTGGTGGCGATCTCACCGTCCAGCTGGGCTGTCGCCGAGCCGTAGAGCCGGGTTTCTGGGCCCAGGGCGCGCCAGACCTGGTTGAGGCGGCCACGGCTGCGTTCGGGTGATTCCAGCGCCGGCCGGTACGACAGCAGGGCCGGCACCGCCCCTGCCATGATCGCAGCCAGATAGGCGACCCAGGACTCCGCCGGCGTTGTGCAGGCCACCAGCAACCGATCGCCCTTCCCCACGCCGGCCTTTTTCAGACTGAGGGCCTCGTGGGCCGCCTGGAGGAGCACATGGCGGGCTGGTCGCCGCTGAAACTGATCGCTTCGGCGCAGATAGGAGCCGAACCAGGGGCCGCTCGCCTGTTCGAGCTGGGTTTGCAGCACGGCGGGCAGCGAGGGCGGGGTGAGTTCGCCATTGGGTTCGACAGAGGTGACCGACATGGGCCCGAATCGCCTTTCAAGAGCCCGCCAGTTGGTTGAACGCCGGGGGGGAACCTAGGCCGGTCGGGCCGTGGCTGCCTCCTCCCGGGGGTGACTCGAACGGCGTTCGTAGTGATTCATCGGCGCAGCAGAGGAAATACGCGTAGCGGTTCCTACGTCGAAAAGTGTGTGCGGAGTAGCGCATCGTGGTTGTTTGACCCGACTGCTTCGTTGATTTGGAGGATGAAGGGGGAAAGCCGAGCGGGCCGATAGTGCTGATGTGACCAATCAGCGCTCGTGGAGATGGCTTCTGGCCCTCGGCGCAGGCCTCGTGACCATCTCCCCTTTGGCTGGGGCCAACGGGATCATCGCTGCTGCCTTGTTGGTCAACCTGGTCACCGTGCCGATCCTCGAAGTCGTCTTTCGACGCTGGAGGCCCTTTGAACTGCGGCCCTGGCGCATGTTGCAGATCGCCGTGGGGTTCTGGCTGCTGGCCAACGTCCTACGCGGGTTCTTGACCGACCACGCGCTCGGGCCCTCCGACCTGTTGGACATGGCCGGTTACGGCCTCACTGCGCTGGCCACCCGACGAATGGGCCGCACTCGGGCCTACCGGCGCGACCCCACCAACCTCATCGACGCGCTCATCGCCGTGGGCGGCCTTGGCGTGTTGGTGTGGATCTTCCTGATGGTCCCCTACCTGCGCAACGATGCGTTGGGCCAGTCCGACAAGATCGCCGCCGTCAACTTCTCGATGCTGACGATGGACATGTGCACATTCAACCTGCGTTTGGCCATGGGCCCAGGCGCCCGCAACCAGGCCTACTATCTTTTGGCCGTGGACTCCTTC
>JANPEN010000402.1:0-8531 GCA_031422955.1 Acidimicrobiia bacterium | reverse complement strand
GTCCGTCGATGGTCGCACAATGGCCTGGGTCATACTTAACAGTATGTTCGGGCCCATGATGTCCACTATGAGGTCGAACACCGGCGGGAAGTCGATTAGATCCAGGAACGGCGGGCCATACCCCAGCAGATCCCGGCGGTCCATGAAGCCCTCCGGGTCCGGATCCCGGGCCCCCTCCAGCAGTTCGTAGTGGCCGATGGGCAGACCTTCGATCTTGGCCGGCTCCCAGCCCGGTAGCGGCCGGATGCGGAAACGCGGCCGTGCTAGCATCTGGCCGGGCCCGCTGCTCGTGGGCGCCTGGTCTTTCCCTCCTGGTCTGCTGCCTGACATGCGCCCCGATCACCCGGCCCCCTCGTCGTTGCTGCATCATGGGGCGGTTCCCGCATGACGGCGCTCTCCGATAACCCGGTGAAAGACCGGATGGACCGAAACTGGTTGGTGGTGGCCGGGGCGTTCGGCGCCAGCTTCGTGGCCTTTCTGGGGTTGTTCAACTACGGCATCTTCCTGGACGCCCTCATCGCCGAGTTCGGCCGCGGCAAGGGTCTGACCGCCGCGGTCTTCTCCCTCACCACGTTCGTGTACTACCTTTCGGGCATGGTGGCGGGCCGGCTGGCGGACCGCTACGGACCGCGCCCGGTGATCGTCGCCTCCTCCATACTGGTGGGTACCGGCTTTGTGCTGGGGTCACGGGCGCAGTCGCTGGGCCAGTTGGCGATGATCTGGGCGGTCACGTTGGGGCCCGGGGTGGGGGCCAGTTACTCCCCTCTGGTGGCGGCGGTGGGCTCATGGTTCGAACGGCGGCGGGCTTTGGCGTTGGGCGTGGCCCTGTCCGGTGCCGGGGCCGGCATATTGGCCGGCGCGCCGATCTGTAGTTTTCTGCTGCGCTCCTACGGTTGGCGAGACGCCTTCGTGATCCTGGGGGTGGGCTCAGCGCTCACCCTCGGGGGCTGTGCCATCACCGCCACCAGACCATCTGGTATGGTGCGGCGAGGTCCGTCCAGCCTGGGACCACTGTTACGGACCCGCACCTTCGCCTTGTTGTTCCTGGCCGTGGCCCTGCTCTCCTTGGCATTCTTCACGCCGTTCGTGTTCCTGGCGTCCTACGCGCAGAGCCGTGGCATCGGGCCCGCCACCACCTCGATCATCGTCGGACTGATCGGGGCCACGTCCACCGTGGGGCGCCTGGTGCTGGCCGGTCTGGGCGGGCGCATCGGGGAGGTGCGCATGTATCAGCTGTGCCACGCCCTCATGGCCTGCAGCTTTGCAGTGTGGCTGTTCGCCGGGAGCTCGGTCGCCGCCTTGATGCTGTTCTCCGTACTGATGGGTACGGGATACGGGGGGTTCGTGGCTCTGGCCCCGGCGGTGCTGGCCCGGGAGTTCGGCCCTGAGCGGCTCGGCGGCCTGATCGGCACGCTGTACAGCGCCTTCGCCATCGGCAGCGCCACCAGTCCCCCGTTGATCGGGTGGCTCACCGACTCCGTCGGCGCAGCCCCCGGCATCGGATTTGCCCTGGTGGCCGCCGCCGCTGCCCTGGCCGCCACCCTGGCGTTGCACCCCGAGCAGCCAACCCCGCGCCCGGCGTAGCCCGCTCGCCCGGTCAGTCAAGCCAGCCACCACCCTCGCCACAGCACCGGGCCCGTCGTCACCACCTCTCCCCAACCAACAGCTTCTTCATCGTCGGGGGCGGGGGCGGGGACACGGGCCGCGAACCCGGCATCGACGGGACGCTAGCGTGCCGCCCGGGGAGCGGGACCGGCCTTCGGGGCTCACCCATGAACGACCGCCACCGAGCAACCCAGGGGGACCGATGACCGATAAACCAGTCGCTGACCATCCAGAAGCCGACGATGTCGGGGTACTGACCGGTATCCGGGTGGTGGAGCTCACCATGTGGATCGCCGGGCCCTCCGCCGGGGGGCTGTTGGCGGACTGGGGGGCCGATGTCATCAAGGTCGAACCGCCCGCCGGCGATCCCCAGCGCAACATCTTCGGCTCGCTCGGTTACGGCGACCTGCCGGTCCCCGGTTTCGCCCTCGACAACCGGGGCAAGCGATCCGTGGCGCTGGATCTGGCCACCGAGGACGGCCGGGCGGCGATGGACAAACTGCTGGCCAGCGCCGACGTGTACCTCACCAACATGCGGCCCAACTCGCTCGAAGCCATCGGCCTGTCCCCCCAACAGGTGCACGAGCGATTCCCGAACCTGGTGGTGACCACCATCACCGGCTACGGCCTGGATGGGCCCGACGCCGGCCTGCCCGGCTACGACATCGGCGCTTTCTGGGCCCGTACCGGCATCGCCCGGGACCTGGTGCCGCGCACATCAGCACCCCTCGGCGTGCGCGGCGGGTTGGGCGATCACTACACCGGACTCAGCGCCACCGCCGGGTTGCTTGCCGCTCTGCTCCAGCGGGGCCGCACCGGCAAGGGTCGCATCGTGGAAACGTCACTGCTGCGGACCGGTCTGTGGGCTATCGGTCACCAGGTGGTGGTGCAGGAAACCTTCGGCCGACTGGAGTCCACCAAACCCCGTGAGGCCTCCCCCACCCCGCTGGTCAACTGTTACGAAAGCGCCGATGGGCACTGGTTCTGGTTGATCGGGGTGGAGGCGGACCGCCACTTCCCCACCGTGGCCGCGGCCATTGAACGGCCCGAACTGTTGGCCGACGAGCGTTTCGGTGACGCCAAGAACCGTCGCAAGAACAGCACCGCGCTCATTGCCGAGTTCGACGAGGCCTTCCGCTCCCAGCCGCTCTCGCACTGGAAGGAACGCTTCGCCGCCAACGACGTCTGGTGGGCCCCGGCGCAGACCTTCCCCGAGGTGTTGGAGGACCCGCAGGTCCACGCCGCCGGAGGTTTCGTTCAGGTCAGCAACCCCGGCGGCGAACCATACCGCTCGGTCAACAGCCCCATCACGTTCCGGGGTAACCCGCTGCGCATCACCAAGCCGTCCCCCACCGTCGGGCAGCACACCGAGGACGTGCTGCGCGAGGTCGGCCACCTTCCCGCGCCATGACCCATCGCACCCCGTGAATCTTCGCACCCCCCGCCACCGCGGATCCCACCTCGCCGTACCTAACGGCATGTCGCGGGCGGAGTCGAGGCCAGGGGAAGCCGACCAGCCGCTGGCGTCGGGTCCGTTGGCGGCGCTGTCAGTGCCCTACTACAGCCGGATCCTGGGCTCCGGTGCGCTGTGGAACATCACCCGGTGGATGACCATCTTCCTGGGGTCATTCCTGATGAACCGGCTGACGGACTCCCCGTTTCTGGTGCAATTGGTGGCTACCTGCTTCTTCTTGCCGATGTTCGTGGGGGGAATGCTGGCCGGTGCGGTGTCGGACCGGTTCGACCGCCGCCGAACGGTGCTGCGCCAGTTGGCGGCGCTGGTTCCGTTGGCGGCGCTCATGGCGTTGCTGGTCGCCATTGACCGGCTGCCCACGGCCATGCTGTACGTGTTCGCCGGCGCCGTCGGCCTGGGCCAGGTGGTGGACATGACCACCCGGCGGGCGCTGATCAACGACCTGGTCGGGGATCGCCTGTTCGGCAACGCCATCGCCCTGGAGACCCTGTCGATGTCCGCAGGCAACATGGCCGGCTCGCTGACCGGCGGCGCGCTTATCCAGGAGGTTGGGGTCAGCGCTGCCTACGCAGTGGTGGCCGGGCTCTACCTGTGCTGTTTCCTGCTCATGGCCACCGTGCCCTCCCGCGGGCGCCCCGGCTCCGACGCCGCCAAACTCACGCTGCACCCGCCCGGAGCGGGGGCGGTGGTGGGCGAGATGCGCCGGGATCTCGCCGCCGGCGTGCGCTCGCTACCAGGGAACCGCCAATTCGTGTCCCTGCTGGGGGTGACCGCGGCCATGAACTTCTTGTTCTTCTCGTTCATGCCGATGATCCCTGTACTGGCTCGTCGCTTTGAGGTGGGACCGCTGCTGACCGGGGTGCTGGCCAGCGGTCTGGGGTTGGGCATGCTCATCGGCTCGTTGCTGATGGTGGTGATCAACCCGTCCCGGCGGGGCCGCATCTATGTGGTGGGCTCGTTCCTGGGCATGGGATTCCTGGTGGTCTTCGCCTTCATGACCGTGTTCCTGGTGGCGTTACTGGCGTTGATCGCCACCGGTATCTGCGCCGCCGGGTTCGCTTCGGTGCAAACCGCACTGGTGATGTCCGTCAACCCGCCCGAGATGCGGGGCCGGGCCATGGGGCTGCTGTCCATGGCCATCGGCACCCTACCGTTCGGCATGTTGCTGTTGGGCGCCATCGCGGAACGGGTTGGGCCCCACAACGCGGTGGTCATTGTCGCCGGCGCCGGGATGGTGTCCCTGGCCTTGTGGTTGGCCCGCCGGCCCGAGGTGCTGCAGATCGACTGAATTCCTCTGGCCCCGGGCGTATCAGCGGGCGGGGGTGGTGGAACGGGCGGCTTCGATGGCGGCTCGTACCCGGGGCACCACTTCGGTGGCGTAACGCTCGAGCGAGGCGTTCATCATCGATGGCGCCAGGCCCGGTGCGGCACCCCAACCGACCACATCGGTGATCCCGAACTCCAGAATAAACGAGGTCAGCTCGGCCACGCAGTGTTCGACATCGCCCACAATCCAACCCTGCGGGATGCTGACCTGTTCACGGTCGAAGGCGCTGAGACGGTCCGAGGTTTCCTGGAAGAATCGGGCGTAAACGCTCATGCGGTAGCGCTCCGCAGCCTTGATGGGACCCCAGTCCCGCTCGGGATCATCGGTCACGAAACAGGATCGGATGATGCCCACACGGTAGGCATCGGGATCCCGACCCTCCGCCCGCAGCCGGTCACGCCAGGGGTCGAGCACCACCGAGCGGGCACCCTGGGGAAGCAGATGGGTGTCATACCGAGCGGCACGTTCCGCCGACGCCGCGCTCATACCGGCGATCCACAGCGGCGGGCCACCAGACTGCACGGTACGGGGGGTGACCGTCACGTCATCGAACTGATAGCGCTTACCGTGGAAGCTGAACGGTTCACCCCGCCAGGCCAGGCGCAGGATCTCGATGGTCTCCTCGGTGAGGGACACCCGGCGGGACTGCGGGATGCCGAAGGCCTTGAATTCGTGGGCCGCGTAGCCCAACCCAAGACCCAGCTCCATGCGACCGCCGGAAAGGTTGTCCAGCACCGCCAGGTCCTCCGCCAGCCGCAGCGGATGGGTGAAGGGGGCCAGGCAGATGTCAGTGGAAATGCGAACCCGCTTGGTGCGTGCCGCCACCGCCCCCGCCACCGGCACGAAGTTCGGCAGGTGCCCGTCCTCCAAGAAGTGGTGCTCGGTGAACCACACCAGGTCCAGCCCCAGCTGATCGATCAACTCGACCTGCTCCAGGGTCTGGGCGTAGATGTCCACCAGCCCCACCGGCGAACCCGGCGGACTGCGAAAATCGTGGACAACACCAAAGCGCAAAGGTTGGGCCATGGCGCCGCACCGTAGCGGAGCTTGCCACCACGGTCCCGATCACCGGTATGGGCGCCCGATCCGGTTGACCCGTGCAGTTTGGTCGGGATTTCGAACCATACCGAGTGGTCTAGCCCTTGTGGGACGGTGGACCCATCGATCGGGCCGAGCCTTGCGTGGAGATCTGCGCTGGGCTCGCCGCCCAGGCCGGACTTCGGCCGTCTCCACGGCCTGTGCGTCCTGATCTTTGAGCTGCCATCCGTCGGACGGCCGCGGTGGCGATGGCGATGGCGATGGCGATGGCGATGGCGAACGAGACCGCGAGCGCGGCCCGCCGCCGGGCCAACCCGTTGTTGATCGCCTTCGCGTTCTTGGCGTCGGACCGGGTGTTCGCCCGGGGCCGATCGAGACAGGGCCGATGCGGACCGATCTAGGCAACCGTCAGGCGCTGGCTACGGGCCCTGTGGCTGGAGACGGCGGCGACGCAGGAACAGGCCATGCCCAACACCGCCACCCCAGCCCCGAACAGGAAGGTGTTGACGTAGCGGCCCTGGTCGGGGGTTTCGCCCAGCACCACCAACATGATCTGGATGCCTGAGACGATGCCGACGAACAGCATGGTTTGGTTCATGCCGGTGGCCACCCCGATATCGGTGGGTTCCACCGAGCCGACCACCAAGGTGGTGAATGCGGGGGCACCGACTCCGGCCGATACCCCCGAAAGGACCAGCCCCCCAATCACGAAGGCCAGCATCCCCGAGCTCGAGCCCAGCGCGAAGCTGACCATGGAGGCCACCATCATCGACGTGCCGGCCACCATGGGGATGGCCTCGCCCAGCTTGGTGGTGGCGATGCCGCCCAGCGGTGAGGAAAGAGCGAAGGCGCCGGGCCGGGGAGCCAGCAGCAGGGCCACCAATCCCACCTTGTAACCGAAGCGGTCCGCCAGCAGCAGCGGGGTGACTACGAAGCCGCCCATGTAAGCGAACTGGTTGAAGGAGTTGGCCAGCAGCGGGGCAGTGAAGGTGGGTCGGCGGAAGTATTCCAGCCGTAGCAGCGGGTACTTGGCCCGCCGCTCGACCCGGATGAACAGCACCAGCGACAGCACCGCCACCGCCAGCATGGCCAGGGCCAGGGGGTCTCCCATCCCGGCGCGCACCGCGCGGCTCACGGTCAACAGGGCGAACAAGATGGTGGAAGCCAGCGAGAGCGAGCCCGCCACGTCGAGCGGGACCCGCTCGTGCAGCTCCGATTCCCGCAGTACCCGCAGGGCCAGACCGAAGGCGACCAGCGATACCAAAGCGAAGGCACAAAAGATCCAGCGCCACCCGACCACACCAACCATGGGCCCGCCCACGACCAGGCCGATGGTGGGGGCGCCGGTGGTGGCAAATTGGAACCAGCCCATGGCCGTGGCGCGCCGTTTGCGGCCGTAGGCGTCCATCATCAGGGCCATGCCGTTAGGCATGACCATGGCCCCGGACATACCGAACAACACCCGGAAAGCAATCAGGGAGGCCGCGTTCCAGGCCAGGGCGCACAGGGCGGTGGAGACGATGGAGCCGGCCAGGCCGATGAGGAACATCTTGCGATGGCCGCGGATGTCACCCAGTTTGCCGCCCAGTGGGGTGAACACGGCCATGCTCAGCATCAGCCCGGTCACGATCCAGCCCAGGGTCTGGCGGGTGGTGTTGAGGTCGGTGGCGATCACCGAAAGGGAGACTGTGACGATGGTCATGAGCGAGCCGAAGCCCATGACCGCCAGCATCACCGTGCCCAGCAAACGTTTCCGGTAGCGGCTGTCGTCGTCGAAGGAGTCGGCGCCGCCGGGGCCCCGGGGGGTGTTCTCGTTGGGCCCGGCCGAGGCTGCGCCACCGGACGGTCCGAGCTGCCGTGTTGGGGCCGGCTGCGCCACAGGAACCCTGCTTTCTGCACCGTCAGAGTATTGACGTGGGGGTCAGGTTAAGGCCCGACGCGCCACTCCTCCGCACCGGCGTGACGGCCGACACGCGCGGTGGTAGGTCCCCTTTAGCAGCCGCTGCAGAAAGAACCGACCGTGGCCAGGCTTGGCCGCCAGCGTCCCCTCGCCGCCGTCACCAGCACCGCCACCACCAGGATGATCCCCAGCCCGGCGGCAGCGACCGGAGCGAGGTGTCAACTTGGCCAGAGGAAACGAGGCCGCCGCTTAGCCGTTGGCTCGGCGAGCGTTCATCACGCCGCGTAGCCCGGCCGTTACCGCATAGATTTCACTAGGTGAGGACCGAGCAGCCGCCCCGACTCGCCCTAGCTCTTTTTGCCGCCGCCGGGCTACTGGCAGTGGCCTTAAGCGTCGGTCTCAGCCGGATGATCGGGCCGGGGGAGAGCGTCGAACAGACCATCGTTATCCCCGCCGGGACCGCCGCTCTGCTGGCCGCCGGCCAAGACGTGGCCATCATTCCTGACGATCTGCGCTTCCGGCTGCGTGATCGCCTCATCGTCGTTAACCAGGACAATGCCACCCATCGGGTCGGGCCCTTCACGGTGTTGCCGGGCGGGCGGCTGGAGAAGCTCTTTTCCGAGGCCGCCACGATCGACGGGTTCTGTTCCTTGCACGCCAGCGGTCGGATCACCATCGATATCGGCGGCTCGTAGAGGTCTGGCTGACAGCGAGTCCGGCTAGCAAGGATGCGGATGGCAACGATGCGGATGGCACAGGCTCCGCGCTAAGCGGCGCACCGGCCAAGGCTGCCGCGCTCGCGAAACGCAACGTCAACGCCGTTGTCTACGGGACCCGCTTCATCTCACCCTGACCGCACCCCTCGCTTTCCACTGTCCGCGCCGGCCCGGTGCGGCGGTCAATGCTCACTGTTCGGTGGCGATCGCTAACTTCTCGGGGCTGGTGGCGGCCGAGTCGGCGCGCAACGTGGTGGTGCCGGCCGGCTCCGAGTGTTCGGTCGCCCGTTGTGCGGATCTGGGGTGCCCATTGTGCGGATCTAGGGTTTTGCCCCTGGGTCTCAATTATGTTTGTGCTGGTCAGGGCGTTTTCGAGGCCAGGTCAGAGCCGAGAAAACCCCAGATCCGCACAACGACGGCCAGACCACTCTCAAGTAGTCACATGCCGTAGAATAGCCACCACGTTGCGTG
>JANPEN010000401.1:0-10293 GCA_031422955.1 Acidimicrobiia bacterium | reverse complement strand
GCCCGCCGGTGGCCTTGGAGTTACCGGCTTGGGACCCGCTGCGGCTGGCCAAGGTCGAACGGAACTACTGCGTTGCCTACGTGCGTTCCATCCTGCCCGAGCTCTGTGCGGTGCTCGGGCCGGCCGATGCGGGCGCGGTCGGTCGCATCGCCGGCCGTCAGGTGGCCATGCAGTACCACGCCACCGTCATGGCCCTGCTGGGTGGCGACATGACCGATGGCATTGAGCCGCCGCAGGACTTCGCCCAGCGCCTCGGGCGGCTGCTGCGGGCCCATGGCGATGACACCTCGGTGCCACTCGATCAATCGCCATACCCACTCGTACGGCAGTCGAGCTGGCGCCTGGTGAACGGTTTGGCCCTGCCGGACGAGGCCTTCGAGGCGTGGAACGGTTTGTGGGAGGGCCTGGCGGCCATGGAGGACCTCCGGCTAATCGTCACCGACCGGTTGGATCAGGGCGACGATTGCTTCACCTGGTCGGTGCGCCCGACCCGTTGAACCGCCCGCTGACCCCAGGCTTCAACGTGGGCCCTGGCCGTCGTCGACCTTCAGCACGGTGCCGGTCACGAACTCCGAGGACGGGGCGCACAGGTAAAGCAGGCTGCTGTCGAGCTGGGCCGGGTCTCCCATGCGTTTGCGGGGCAGACCGGGCGTGAAGTCCCCGATTCGCGCCACCATACCGTCCATCATCTCCGAGGAGAACGCACCGGGAGCAATGCCGTTGACGTTGATGTGAAAGCGTGCCCATTCCACCGCCAACGCCTCGGTCATGCGGTTTACCGCCGCTTTGGTGATGGAATACAGCGCGGCACCCATGCCGTCATACTGGAAAGCTCCCATCGATGAGATGTTCACCATACGACCCGGTACCTTCGCCGCGATCAGCCGTCGGGCCACCTCGATGGCCAGCAGGTAGGGGCCGCGCAGGTTGGTGCCGATAACTTGGTCGACCAGCTCGACGGACATCCGATGGGCCCGCTCGGCATCGGGGATACCGGCGTTGTTGATCAAGATGGTGACAAGCCCGAAGGCCGCCTCGGCCTGATCAACGGCGGCCACGATGGACGCCGCGTCAGTGATGTCAAGCTGCACGGGCACGCAACGGCCACCGCTGGCGTTGATCTCGGCGGCGACCTCCTCCAAGCGCTCGAACCGCCGCCCAGTGGCGACCACCGATGCCCCTGCGGCGGCGAGGGTCAAGGCGAAGCGTCGGCCCAGACCGGAGGTGGCCCCCGTCACCAGGGCCACCTGCCCGGTGAGATCGGTGGAGCCGTACGGGAGGGGAAAGCTGCGCTCGTTCATACCGGGTTTCTAGCCCGAACCGGCGGCTGGCCCGAAGCTCCGGTGCGGGGACCGGCGGGGTAGCGTGTCCGCACATTCAAGGGGGAAGCATGCAGCAACACATGGATGACACTGAACAGCACTCGGTCCAGCGGGCCTGCGAGGCGTTGGTGACGCGCTACACCCACATCGCGGACTTCGGGCCCGGGGCCGAGATGGCCGACATCTTCACCGAGGACGGGGTGTGGACCTCCGGAGCGGAGACCTACCGCGGCAGCTCGGAGCTGCGGGCGTTCTTCGGCCGGGACAAGGGCCATGCCAAGAGCCGTCACGTCAGCTCCAACATTGCCATCACCGTGACCGGTACGGACACCGCCGAGGGATTGAGCTACTTCACGCTGTATCGCTACACCGAGGAGAAGCCCCGAGTGCCCGATCTGGCCGATCAGCCCGTGATCCTGGGTGAGTACCGCGATCAATATCGGCGCGCAGCGGACGGGTGGCGCATCGCCCGACGCCAGGCCGATGTCGGCTTCGTTCGCCGCTCCGCACTGAAGTAACCACCTCAGCACACAGGAGGCATCGATGACCAACCTCATCACCTATCGAATCGAACGCCCCGAGGCCGACCGCCTGCTGTTCCTCTTCCATGGCTACAGCGCCGAGCAGCACCATCTCGCCGCGTATGTTCCGCTTATCGACCCGACGGAACGCTTCAGTGCCATCTGCCCACGAGCCTTCCACGACCTGGCCGAGGGTGACGGTGCTTCGTGGTTCGACATCGACGAGCATGGCTTCGGCCGCGCCGGATTCGACGAGGCCGTGGCGGTGCTGCGCTCCTTCGTGGCCGATGAGGCGGCATCGGCCGGTGTGCCGATTGAGCGATGCGTCATCGGTGGTTTCTCCCAAGGCGGCTACCTGGCGCTGGCCCTGGCGGGCGAGGCGGAGGCCCTGCGTTACGGGGGGCTTTGGGCGATGTGTTGCGGGTTGCCTCCCTTCAGCGACATGACGCTCGATTTCCGCCCCGGGGACGGACGGCCTGCGCTGGTGCAGTTGGGCAGGCACGATCCGTTCGTCCCGCCGGATAAGACCGAGACGGCCGCAACCACCCTGCGAGACGCCGGCTGGAACGTGCGGGTGGGGGCGTACGACATGGCCCACAGCCAGACTCTCGAGATGATCGCGGATGCCAAGGAGTGGCTGGCTGGCACCGTTGTGTGACGTGGATCGCGGGCCAGCACCTCCGCCAGGGTTTACGAGGCCGCGAAGCGTTCCCTGGCTCGGTTCAACATGCTGATGAACGTTTCGGGCTCCTGGGCACCGGGAATCAGCAAACGGTCCTCCACCACGAAGCCGGGCACGCCGGTGATGTCTCGGTCCAGGGCGCCCTGCAGGTCCGCCAACACGACGTCTCGGTAGCCTCCGGCGGCGAGTATTTCGCCGGCCAGCACGTCGTCCAGACCGACCTCACCGGCCAGCGCTCGTAGGGTTGCGTGGTCCGCAACGTTGGCGCCGTCTTCGAAGTAGGCGCGCAGCAGCGCCTCCTTTAGCTGCCCCTGAGCAGCGGCACCTCCGAGGTCCCACGCCCAGGCCAACAGCCGATGGGCGTCGAGGGTGGACACCCGCAAAGCGGTGTCGAACCGGTAGGTGATGCCCTCCGGTTCACCGAGCGCGGTGAGCCGGGTCGTCATGGATTCGAACGAGCCCGGGCCGTACTTCTTGTCGATCGAGGCGCGCAGATCCTTCGGCTCGGCGGTGGCGGTGGGGTCGAGCAGGTACGCCCGCCAGTGGATCTCGATCTCCTCGGCCCAGTCCAACTCACCCATGGCCCGTTCCAGCCGGCGCTTGCCGAGGTAGCACCACGGGCAGATGACGTCGGACCAGATGTCGATGCGCATCTTCGAAGATTAGGTTGCTGGCACCGGCGGTGGCGTCGGATAGGGGCGAGCAGGGGGAACCAGCCATGGACAGCAACCGGTGGAGCACCTATGTCGACGCGGGACCGAGCGCGGCTGCCGGCTGGCGGCTCGATACGGAGATCGAACCGGCCCGGCTGTGGGGGGCCAACGGCATTGTCTGGTCCCCCGACAACCGCCTGATGGTGACCCAGGTGTTCGGCTCGCAGGTCACCGCCATCGACGTGGACGCCGTCACCCACCAGACCTTCTCCGGCGTCGGTGAGGGCATCAGCTCTCCCGACGACGGCGCCTTCGGGTTCGACGGCACGTTCTTCGCCACCGAACCCATGAACGCCACCGTCTCCGCCCGCCTACCCGACGGTACGTACCGCACCCTGCGAGACGACCTGCCCGGCGTCAACGGCATGACCGTCAGCCACGACCGCAAGCGGCTCTTCGTGGACGAGTTTCGCCCCGGTGGGCGCCTGTTGGAGCTCGACCCCTCCGGCGAGCGGGCCCCCACCGTGCTGGCGGATGATCTGAACATGCCCAACGCCTTCGCCATGGGTCCCGACGGGGCGTTGTGGTTCCCCCAGGTCATCGCAGGGGAGATCTGGCGTTACGACCTGGACGCGGGCACGTTGGAGCGTCGTTTCACCGATCTGGCCACACCCACCGCGGTGAAGTTCGACGCCGCCGGGTACCTGCTGACCAGTGAGGGTGCTGCCGGTCGCCTGACCCGCATCGATATCACCACCGGCGAACGCACCACCCTGGCCACCGTACTGCCCGGTATTGACAACTTCGCCATTGCCCCCGACGGGCGGCTGTTCGTCTCTCATTTCACCGACGGGAGGGTGGCCGAGGTCACCGGCGGCGTGGAACGGGTGCTGTCCCCGTCGGGCCTGATCGGGCCGTATGGCCTTGACCGGATGCCGGACGGGTCCCTCCTCAGCGCCGACGCCCTGGCGGTGAACCGCACCCCCGCCGGAGGGGTTCCCCAGGTGACCATGAGCCTGCTGGCCGATCTGCCGGCCATGGCCATCGGCGTGGCCCATGTCGGCAACGACCCGCTGGTGCTGCTGGGCCGGGGGCAGGTGCTGCGCCAGCGTCCGGACCGCAGCCTCACCAGCGTGGCCGGCCACCTGGAGGGAGCGACGTCCATCACCTCCTCGGCGCGGGGCGGGGCCTACGTGGTGGAAGCCGGGGCCGGCCGGGTGGTGCACATCGACGGCGAAGGTGGCTCGACGCCGGTTGCGGAGGGACTGGACCGTCCCCAGGCGGTGGCCGAGGGCGCCGACGGCACCCTGTGGGTCTCCCGCCGGGGCGGGATCAGCGGCATACGGGATGGTATGGTTGTGGTCGAGTTAGGTGGGCTGGATCAACCCCAGGGCGTTGCCGTACTTGATGGTATGGTGCTGGCGGCCGAGCCGGCACAGCGTCGGGTGGTGGCGGTGCCCATCGGCGGCGGCCAACCCACCGTGGTGGCCACCAACCTGCCATTCGGTTCACCAGTGGCCGGCGCCCGGGTACCCCACGCCTTCGCACCGCTACTGGCGGACGGTTCCGGCGTGCTCGTCGGCTGCGACGGCGACGGCAGTGTCCGCCGCCTCACCCGCAACCACTGACCAGCGCGCGCCGCCCAGCGGCACCGGCTGAACGGTCCGGGTCGCTCCTCTTTTAGCAGGGATACTTCTTGCCCCCCAAGATTCGTCAACGTGAATTGCCGGGTTATCGGAGGGCGCTGGTAGTTGTTGGATCCAGCCTGCCGCAGCCCACCGCGGTCGAGGCGCCGCACTGTCCTTGCGCCCGACCTCACGATGGCGGCCCCGCACCAGGCCGTCCACACCGACGTCTTCGCACCAGCGAGATTATTCACTCGACCGTACGGATCATCGCCGTACCTGTCAGCGCCCCGCACTCGCACCGCGGCAGCTGCGCTCGACTGAGGCCCGATGGGCCATGATGGGGCCGGCGCGGTGCCACGGGGCCGCGCTTGCACACTGGTCCACGCCATCACCCACCTGAACCGAGGAGCACACGTTGGACACATCACTCGAGGGCCGCCGAGGGCAGCCCTTCACCATGGTGTTGGAGGCGGGCAAGATTCGCGAGTTCGCCCGGGCCACCAAGTCGTCGAACCCGGCCTATGACGGTGGCGTCCACGGCGAGCCCATCAGCCCGGTCACGTTCCTGATGGCCTCCGCCTTCTGGCAGGGGCCAGGCGCCAGCCCGCTGTCGGGGGTGGAGCTGAACTGGGAACGCATCCTGCACGGTGAGCAGGAGTTCCGTTTCGTCGGCCCGCCCCCCAAAGCCGGCGCGGTGCTAACCGGGCAGTCCTACATCGACAAGGTGTATGAGAAGGCCGGCAAGCGCGGCGGCACCATGGCCTTCACCGAGCAGGTCACCGAGTTCCGTGATCAGTCCGGCGCACTGGTCGCCGAGTTGCGTTCCACCATGATCGAAACGTCCAAAGCCACCACGGAGAGCTGAACCAACCATGAGCACCACCGCCACCGACCTCAGCGTGGGGGCCACCCGGGAGCCCTTCGTCGACAAGCCCCTCACCGTCACCGACTTCGTCCGCTACCAGGGCGCCTCCGGTGACATGAACCCCATCCACCACGACAGCAGCTTCGCGGCCAAGGCCGGCTACCCCACCCCCTTCGCGGTGGGCATGCTGCAGGCCGGCGTGATGGGTACCTATGCCACGGACTGGATGGGGGCGGCCAACGTGCGCACCTTCCGGGTGCAATTCCGTGAGCAAGCCTGGCCCGGGGACGTGCTGACCTATTCTGGGACCATCACCGCCATCCGTGACGACGGCGGCGAGAAACTGGTCGACGTGGAGTTCGCCTGCACCCGCCAGACCGGCGGCACCCACCTCAAGGCGTGGGCCACCTTCGCCGTGTCCGGCTGAGGTTCTCGCCGTGCCCACTACCGCCCGCATCGTCGTCGTTCCTCAGGAACTGGGTCAGCCACTCGAGGTCCTCGACTGCGCCCTTCCCGATCCCCGCCCGCACGAGGTGGTGGTCAAGCAGCATGCGTCGGGGGTGTGCCACAGCCAGTTGCACAACATCCACAGCCCTCGGCGCACCCCGCTTATCCTGGGTCACGAATCCACCGGCGAGGTGCTCGCGGTCGGCTCCGAGGTGACCGGGCTGGCTCCGGGTGACACGGTCATGGTCACCTGGGTTCCGAAGGATCTCGCCCATGCCCGCCGCCGGGGCAACGCCATCAAACTGGCACTGCCCGACGGGCGGGTGGCGGTCACCCCGAACGTGTTCACCTGGGCCACCCACACCTTGGCCGATGAGATGTTCGTGGTGAAGGTACCGGCTGGCATCAACCGGGAAAGCACCGCCATCATTGGTTGCGCAGTTATCACCGGCGCCGGAGCGGTGTTGCATACCGCGGCGGTGCAGCCGGGCGACAGCGTGGCCATCTTCGGGGTCGGCGGCGTCGGGCTCAGCGCGGTGGCCGCCGCCCGCCAGTGCGGGGCGAACCCGATCATCGCGGTGGACCTGGCCCAAGACAAGCTGGATCTGGCCAAACGGTTCGGCGCCACCCACGGCATCAACGCCGCCGAGGTGGATCCGGTGGCGGCCATCCGGGCCCTGACCCGGCGGGAGGGCCGCTACGACATCGCCCGCCAGGTCCTCGAAGGGGTGGATTTCGCCTTTGATTGTATCGGTCTACCCATCACCATGGGCCAGATCGCCGAGGCGGTCCGGGCCGGCGAGTTCGGTCTTTCCCGGGGTGGCGTGGCCGTACTGGTCGGTGTGCCCCAGACCCCGCTGGAGCTCGACGCCCGTTTCCTGTTCGTGGGTGAGCGCAGCTATCGGGCCAGCCTGGGCGGCAGCTGCTCCCCCGCCGAGGACGTTCCCCGTTTCTTGGAGTGGTACGAGCGAGGCGAGCTCGATCTCGACGCCCTCGTCACCCAGCGCTACCCGATCGAGGATATCGGCCGAGCGGTGGAGGACCTCGAGGCGGGCCGCGTCGCGGGCCGCTCGATCCTCGTGTTCGACTGAGTCGGCGTTGGCTGGATCAGCGCCTCAGCACTCGCTCCCGGATAAAAGGCTAGGCGACAGGCCGATTTGCTACATTCGCTCGACCGGGTGCTACTGGCACAGGCAGAAGTGGAGAGGAGCGAACGTGCCGATCACACTGCGACGGGGCCTCATCGAGTGGGTCCGGGCTGTGGCGCCCACGCCCGTGGCAGAGCACCGCCGGTGAGCGGAGTCCCATCGGCTCTGCCGGGCCAGTTGCAAGGGTTATTGCAGTTCTTCTACCTCTGCCCCATGGGTCTGATCGAGTTCAGCGACGACGGTACCGTGCGCCGGATCAACCCCGCCGCCACGGCCATGCTGCCCGCCGAGACCACGACGATGTTCTCCATCCTCAGCCAGGTAGCCGGGTTGATCGACAAGATCCGGACCGCTCCCGCCACGGTCGGGCCGATCATCGAGAACCATCCACTGCGTTTCAGCGGTCCAGGTAGCCCCATCCTGGCGCTCACGGTGGTTCGCACCAACGTTGATCAGCTGATGGCCGTCCTCACCGACGCAACGGTGCTGACCGCCCGGTCCGACGAGCACCTGGCAGCCAGCGAGGCGAGATTTCGAGCGGTGTTCGATTCGATCGACGAAGGCTTCTGCCTGTGCGAGATGGTCCTCGACGCCAACGGCGCTCCCATCGACTACCGCTTCGTGGAGGTCAACCCGATGTTCGAGGGGATGAGCGGGTTGGTCGACGTGCTCGGCAAGACCGCCCTCGAGTTGGTACCGGACTTGGAGCCGATCTGGATCGATACCTACGCCAAGGTTGCTCTCGGCGGGGAAACCCTGCGCTTCGAGCAGGGCTCTGAAGCCATGGGACGTTGGTTCGATGTGTTCAGCATGCCCGTCGACAGCCCTGGGCGCTTCGCGGTGGTGTTCAAGGACCGCACCCAGCAGCACCGGGCGCAACTGGACCTCAAAGCCGCGGCGCGAGCCGACGCGTTCCGCGCCCGACTCGCCGACGGGCTGCGTTTGGCCACCGAGCCGCTCATGGCGCAGGAGATAGCGGCACGGCTTCTGGGTGAGTTCCTCGGCGCTGATCGTGTGCACTACGTCGACATCGAGCCCGACGGTGAATACGGGGTAGTGGCAGTCGACTACCGAGTAGGGATGGCCAGTGTGGTCGGGCGCCACCGCCTTGATGACTACGGTCCGACGGTCATGGCCCAGATACGGGCCGGGTCCAACGTCATCATCGAAGATGCCAGCCAGGACCCTCGTCTGAGCCCGGCCCAGCGCGTAGCCACCGCCCGCCTGGGCGTAGGCGCGTACGTCATGGCCCCGTTACAGCGAAACAACCGCACCGTGGCCGCCATCGCGGTACATCGCCAGGATGTCTATCGCTGGAGTGACGACGAGCTGACCATCATCACCGATTGTCTAGACAGAACATGGACCGCGGTGGTGAGAGTCGGCGCCGAAGCAGCGGCGCGGGAGAACGAGGCCCTCGAGCGGCGAGGTCGCGAACGGGCGGAGTTCCTGGCAGAACTACTCAGCGAACTGGAGGGTATCGACGGTGTCGTGGCCCGCGCCCAGCGCCTGGTGGAGCGCATGGTTCCCCGGATCGCGGACTATGCCACAGTCGAATCGCCGGAGGCGGGCAAGCCCCTGCTGGCCAGCACCCACATCGATCCCGCTCGCCTGGACGCGTTGCGTGAGTTGCGCGAACGGCACCGTCTGCCCGGAAGCGATCCGATGTCCCACATCACCGTCCCGCTGGACCTGGGCGGGGCCCGTGGGGTGCTTCTGGCCGGCCTCACCCGAGGCGATCGAGCCCTCTACACGGTGGAGGATCTGGGCTTTCTCACCCAGATCGGCGAACGGGCTGGCATCCTGCTCGCTTCCGCGCACCTCCGGGAGGAGGAGCGGGAGGTGTCCCTGCGGTTGCAGCGCGCCCTGCTGCCCGATGCGCTCGTGCAACATCCCTGCGTCGACATCGACGCCTGCTACCTGGCTGCAGACCGCGCCCTCGAGGTTGGGGGCGACTGGTATGACAGCTTCCTGTGGCCCGAAGGCCATGTTGGTGTCTGCGTCGGCGACGTCGTTGGGCACGGCATCGAATCGGCCGCTTCAATGGGCCGGCTGCGTTCCGCCGCCTCAGCCCTGGCAGCCCACATCGAACCCAGCCCCGCCGCCCTGCTGAACGCGCTCGACCGCTTCGCCCAGGGCGCCGACGGCACCAGTTTCGCCACCGCCTGCTGTGCAGTGGTTGAAGTGGCTACCGGCGTGCTGCGCTACTCCTCGGCGGGACACCCACCCATCCTGCTGGTGGCGCCGTCAGGGCAAACCAGTTTCCTGTCCGACGCGCAGTCCCCGCCGTTATGTGCGGGGGGCGCTGGCTGTTTCGACGCCACCGTCGTGCTCGAGCCGGGCTCGCTTGTCGTGCTGTACTCCGACGGGCTCATTGAACGCAGGGGCGAGTGCATCGACCTGGGACTGACCCGCCTGGCCGAAGCCGCCGCCGGGTTGGCCACCTCCCCCGTGGCCAACCTGGCCGACCGACTCGTAGCCCGGCTCAGCGCGCACTCGACCCCTGAAGACGACATCGCCGTCGCCTGCTTCCGCTACCTGCCCACCCTGGCCCGCCTCGAGTTGCACCTGCCGGCGCGGGCCGAGCAACTGGCCGGTTTGCGAACCCAGCTGCGGGCCTGGCTCGCCAGCCAACACCTCGCCAACGCTGAGGGCCACGATTTGGTCGTCGTGGTCAGCGAGGCGTGCAGCAACGCGATGGAGCACGCCTATCACGACGGGGAGGCCGGTCACGTGGACGTGGTGTTGACCAACCACGGCCAGCACGTGCTCGCGGTCATCACCGACCACGGCAACTGGCGGCCCGAACACGTGCATGACACCGACGGCGGACGGGGCACGTTGCTGATGCGGGCGCTCAGCGCCAGCTTCTCCTGCGACGTTGGCGCCGACGGAACGACCGTGACCATGCGCCTGCCCATGATCACCACGATCACCTGAACGTCACCGCGGCGAACCCAACCGTGGCGGCACGCCCCCTGGGCCGCTAGGTTCCGCCCTCTGGCCGCCCGGTATTGCGGGTGGCCG